>JALYIW010000027.1 GCA_030775625.1 Pseudomonadota bacterium
TCCCGAATCTGCACATGCACCTTCCCGTCCGGCGCCGCCAGGGGTCCTAAATTGCCTGCATGGCAATCCCCGCAAATCCACACAGGCGGGCCCTTAGGTACCGCCTGCTTACCGTGTTCTTCGAGCCAGCGGTAAAACTGCACAGTGCTGCCTCGCACATAAGCATGTGCGGAACTCGCCATTTTTAAGTTCCGTCGGGCATTTAACGCCTCGGCGCGTCGCGCCGGTGCGATCGTCTTGCTGCTTCCCAGGTTCATAATGGACTCGTCCGTTGCTCCGATATGCGCGCAAATCGAGCAACCTGCGCCGCAATTTGTATAGGCTCGTGAGGTTGTGGCAGGTGCCAGCAGGCCACGCGCATCAGAGAATTCGCGGGACTTGTATGAGCCGCTCAGTTATCAAGCGCTAGGCTGCGCCGCAGCACTCTCTTTGAGAGAAGCCGCGGGCTGTGATGTTTTATCGCTCGCCTCTTCACGTTCAGAAGATATTGAGTTCAGAAGAGATTGAACAGCGATCGTGCAGGAGGGAGCCGGCGTCATGGTCGCAACTCTAGGGCTGGGCGAAAATAGCTGCAGCACTCGCAGGCCGCGAGATCGTGTAGGCCGTTTCCCGACATGGCTAACAGCGGCCGCCATGTACCCGATACTTGGCAACGTAGCGGCGTCCACCTATGGATCTAGCCCAAATTCAGGCGATACCCTACCCCGGCTTCTGTCAGCAAAAAGCGAGGTTGACTCGGATCCGCCTCCACCTTTTGCCGAAGCTGTTTGATGTATGAACGCAATCCGCGCGTGTCGCCCAGTTTGTTTGGCCCCCAAACCTCAGCAATGAGCTGCATCTGTGTGACGATCATACCCTCGCCACGTGCTAGGCATTCGAGCAAGCGAAATTCGAGCGGTGTCAGATGCACCGAGCGATCGGCACCGGCCACCGTACGTGTTGCGAGGTCCACCGTAATTGAGCCGAAATGCAAAACCGGCAGTTGCGAACCGATACGCGCGGCACGACGAAATGCGGCGCGCACGCGCGCCAGCAATTCCGGTGCGCTGAAGGGTTTTGCAACGTAGTCATCGGCTCCGCCATCCAGCGCAGCCACCTTATCTTGCTCCATGGTTCTTGCCGAAAGCACCACGATCGGGACTGTGGAGAAGGCGCGGATTTCCCGGATTACCGTTTGCCCATCCTGGTCCGGAAGTCCCAAGTCGACAATAGCAAGGTCGGGCCGATGGCTTCGAGCTTCTACTACCCCTCGGGTGCCATTTTCGGCCTCTACCACTCGATAGTGCTGCGCTTCCAACAGCGTTCGAAGGATGCTTCGGATGCCCGCGTCGTCCTCGATGATGAGGATCAGGTACATCGCTTGGGTCACGACGTGGGTCCGGCCGTCGGTAGCGTAAATACAAAGCGAGCCCCACCGCCTGGACGCCGCATTGCGACGATAGTTCCCCCATGGGCGTCGATAATTGCGCGACAAATCGCAAGGCCGAGGCCCGCGCCGCCGGTATTTCCCTCATCACGACCCCGCTGAAATTTCGCGAATAGCAGTTCCGGATCGCCGGTCGGAAGGCTAGGGCCGGTGTCATCGACGACGATCCGAATCCCCTCAGCGTCGGGATCTGCAGAAACGGTGATTCGCGTGCCGGGTGGGGTATGCTTCGCCGCGTTCTCGAGCAGGTTAGTAAATACCTGCATAATCAGCGTCGCATCAACATAGACCGCCGGTAGATCGGCGGGCAGGTCAACCTCGACGATATGGTCCTTAAGACGCGCATCGAGACGAGCGAGTGCCGACCCCACCAAATCGTCGACGGTTTCCCAATCACGCCGCAATGCGACGTTCCCCGCCTCGAACCGCATCAGGTCGAGGACATTGGAAATGATCTCAGACATCTCTTGGGCTTTTTGCTCGATGGACGCGGTCAGTCGACAGCGCGACTGTGCGTCAAATATCAGCGTAGCGTCATTGAGGGCGCTGCTCGCTCCGGCGATGACCGCGAGCGGGGTGCGAAGATCGTGAGAGATTGACGCCAGCAGGGTATTGCGCAAGCTTTCAGTCTCCGCGGTTACGCGCGAGACTTCGGCTTCCTCAGCAAGATCTGCGCGCTCGAGCGCCAATGCAATTTGTGCGGCGAAGGTTTCCAGCAGATGGCGCTGTTCGGGAAGCAAGAGCCGCCGCCGTTGTGTGGGTTGCACCGCGAGGACACCGAGAGTTTGGCCGCTGCCCTTGAGCGGCAGATATTGCGCGGCGGCCGCAGGCAGCGTGTCCGTACCCAGCCCCGCCGGCGCGCTGTGATCAAATACCCACTGCGCCACCGATAGATCTGAACCGCGCAATGACCCCGCGATCGGCTCACTATGAGGCGCGTGCAGGCGCCCATCCTTGTCGGGAACGAGGACTACGGCAAGGCTGGCAAACGTCTCGGCGACATGTTTGACGGCGACTCGCGCCAGATTTTCGAGACTTCGGGTTGCGGCAAGCTCACGGCTCATGCCGTAGAGCAACGCTGTTCGGCGCTCGCGCGCACCGGCCACGCGAGTCTGAGCCCGCACGTTGGCGACGAGGCTCGCGATGATGAGAGTCACCGCGAGCATGACGCCAAAGGTGACGACGTATTGAAAATCGGACACCGCCAGGGTAAAACGTGGCGGCACGAAGCAGAAATCAAAAGCTACAACATTTGCAACGGCAGTCACACCCGCCGGGCCGCGACCCAACCGCAATGCGGCGATCGTTGCGCCGAGTAAATACACCATGACCAGGTTGGTCAATGCGAAATAGGGATACATGACCGCCGCAAGTGCGGTGCAGGCGAGTGAGATTGCAAAAGCGGCCCAATAGCGCCCCCAGCGGATCTCGGTTGGCCCGCTCGCATCGTGACGCAACCGCTCGCTTCGAGTCGTCTCGCGTCGGGCGATGACGGAGACGTCGTAGCCGCTGCAGGCACGGACCAACTTGGTCGCCGTGGACGGTTTGAATAAGGCCCGCAACCCGATTCGCTTGGGCTCGCCGACGACAATGCGTGAAATGTTTCGAAGCCGCCCATATTCAGTCAAGGCGGCAGAGGCCGAAGGGCCATCGAGCGTGACGGTCTGCGCACCCAGTGATTCTGCCAAGCGAAGCACATTGATGCGTCGATTGCGCGCTTGCTCGCCGAGCTTGAGCATGTTCGGGGTTTCAACGGTGACGACGATCCACTCGGCATCGAGCGCGTCGGCGAACCGTTTGCCAACACGAATTAATTGCTCCGCCTGATCGTCTGGCGCAACCGCGATCAGGAACCGATCGCGCGCAAGCCACGGCTTCGACGCGCGATCGCTACTGCCGTAGGCGCGCGCAGCCGCGTCGACGCGGTCCGCGGTTCGGCGCAGCGCCATTTCGCGCAGCGCGAGTAGGTTCGGTTCACGAAAAAAACGTTCCGTGGCGGTTCCGACCTGATCCGCCAGGTAGACCTTACCGGCCTTCAATCGAGCCAAAAGGTCAGTGGGTGACAAGTCGATGAGTTCAACCTCATCGGCCTCGTCGAAAATATGGTCGGGAATCGTTTCCTGCTGTCTGATTCCCGTGATCCCGGCGACCACGTCATTAAGGCTTTCCAAGTGCTGGACATTCACGGTGGTCCAGACACTGATTCCGGCGGCCAACAGCTCCTCGATATCCTGCCAGCGCTTGGCATGACGCGGCTTCGGGTCTCCTTCAACCAAGTTCGAATGCGCGAGTTCATCGACCAACGTGATGGTGGCGGCACGCTTCAGGGCCGCATCAAGGTCGAACTCGCGACGAGTGATCCCGCGGTAGCGGACTTCGAGAAACGCGAGTTGTTCAAGCCCTACGAGGAGAGCCTCCGTCTCGGCTCGCCCGTGCGGTTCAACGTAGCCGACCGCCACGTCGACGCCGGCCGCGCGGGCGATGCGGGCGGACTCGAGCATCGAGTAGGTCTTGCCGACGCCCGCCGAAGCGCCAAAAAAGATTTTAAGTCGCCCGCGCCGTGCGCGGGCCTCGCTTTTCTCGAGTGCGGTTAGTAACTCGTCTGGATTTCGGCGGTCGCTTTCTGCCATTAACGGCGCTGATCGAGTGCCAGATTGAGCTCGAGCACATTGACTTGTGACTCCCCGACAATGCCGAGAAGCGGACCCCGCTCATGCTGCGCGATGAGGGATTGGACAGTGGCCAACGGTAGGTTTCGCAGCCGCGCAACGCGCCCAGCCTGGTACTGCGCCGCAGCGGGGCTGATATCCGGGTCCAAGCCGCTTGCGGATGCCGTGACTAACTCGACGGGAATGGGTTGTTTGTTCATGGGGTCGGCTTCGCGCAATTCCTTTGCGTTCGCGTTCACCTTGTCGATCAACGCGGGATTGAGGGGTCCTAAATTGGATCCTCCAGACGCGAGACCATTATACGGCTGCGGAGAAGTGGCGCAAGGTCGACCCCAGAAATATTTCGGATCGGTAAAGTTCTGGCCAATCAGTCTCGACCCGATCAAGGTGTCTCCGTTTTTCACCAGGCTACCCTCAGCCTGTGAGGTAAAAGCGATCTTACTGAGCCCAGTGATGAGCAATGGGTAAATAAGCCCCAGCAGTACAGTCATGGAAAGTATAAGGCTCACGCCGGGGCGCAGATAACGAGCGAACATAGCGATCTCCTCAGGCGAGGCCGGCCGCGGCCAGCCCCATGTCAATCAGCTTGATTCCCGGGAATGGGATGACAATTCCACCAAGTCCGTAGATGAGTAAATTGCGACGTAACAAAGGCCCGGCACCTAGCGGGCGATATTTGACGCCCTTGATGGCCAACGGAATCAACATGACGATAATGAGGGCGTTAAAAATCACCGCCGACAAAATGGCGGAGTTTGGCGTCGCAAGGTGCATGATATTGAGCGCAGCGAGCTGCGGGTAGGTCGTCGCGAACGCCGCCGGAATGATCGCAAAGTATTTCGCGACGTCATTTGCGATGCTAAAAGTCGTCAAGGAGCCGCGAGTCATCAGCATCTGCTTCCCGGTCTCGACAATTTCGATCAGCTTGGTGGGGTTCGAGTCGAGGTCGACCATGTTGCCGGCCTCCTTGGCGGCCTGAGTGCCCGTATTCATCGCGACAGCCACGTCTGCTTGCGCAAGCGCCGGAGCATCGTTCGTCCCATCGCCCGTCATCGCAACCAACCGGCCTTCGGCTTGGTGCTTGCGAATCAATTTAAGTTTCGCTTCAGGCGTGGCTTCGGCCAAGTAGTCATCCACCCCGGCTTCTGCCGCTATCGCGGCCGCAGTCAGCTTGTTATCACCGGTGATCATGATCGTTTTAATGCCCATGTGCCGAAGGTCCGCAAATCGCTCCTTGATGCCTCCTTTGACGATATCTTTGAGCTCCACGACGCCGAGCACGCGAGCCCCGTCCGCCACGACCAAAGGCGTGCTGCCCTTTCGAGCAACGCTTTCGACAGCATCGGTGACCGCGCGCGGGAACGGATGACCCTGTGCGGTCGTGTATTTCAAAATCGCATCCGCCGCACCTTTGCGAATTTGCCTCGTGCCCAGATTCACCCCGCTCATGCGCGTCTGTGCGGAGAATGGCACGAAGGTCGCATGCAGCCCTTTGATATCGCGTTCGCGCAGGTTAAAAAGTTTCTTAGCAAGCACCACGATGCTGCGCCCCTCGGGCGTCTCGTCTGCGAGCGATGCGATCTGAGCAGCATCGGCAAGTTCCTTTGCGGTGACACCCGGTGCCGGGATAAACTCCGATGCCTGCCGATTTCCGAGTGTGATCGTACCCGTCTTATCGAGCAGCAATATGTCGACATCGCCCGCCGCCTCGACGGCTCGGCCTGATGTGGCAATCACATTTGCTTGCATCATGCGGCTCATACCGGCGACGCCGATGGCCGACAGCAGGCCGCCGATGGTCGTTGGAATCAAGCAAACGAGCAACGCGACTAGCGCCGTAATCGTAATTGGGCTGCCAAGCGTTGCGACGTCAACGCTAAAAAGAGAAAACGGCAGCAACGTGACGATGACGACCAAAAAAACGAGGGTCAGCGCGACGAGCAATATGGTGAGCGCGATCTCATTGGGAGTTTTTTGACGTTTTGCACTCTCCACCATCGAAATCATTCGATCGAGAAATGTCTCACCCGGATTGGCGGACACCCGCACGATGATCCAGTCCGATAGCACGCGCGTGCCCCCGGTCACCGAGGAGAAATCCCCACCGGACTCGCGGATGACCGGTGCCGATTCGCCGGTTATTGCGCTTTCATCGACTGACGCTGCGCCTTCGATCACCTCGCCGTCGACCGGGATCACTTCTCCCACTTCGACAAGAACCACATCGCCTTTACGCAGCTCCTCGGCTTTGACGCTGCTTGTGTCGCGCCGCGCGAGTGTGGGGTCGCCGAGCTTTTTCGCCAATACGGTCTGGCGCATGTCGCGCAGCGCGTTGGCTTGTGCACGACTTCGACCTTCCGCGAGCGCTTCGGCGAAATTGGCGAACAAAACAGTGAACCCAAGCCAAAGGGTGATCGCAAAGATAAAACCAGCCGGTGCCTCTCCGTGCCCGCCGAGCGATTGAACCCACAGTAAGGCCGTAACGATGGTGCCGATATAGACCACGAACATCACCGGATTTCGCCATTGCACGCGCGGGTCGAGTTTTTTGCAGGCATCAATGATCGCCGGCGCCAGTAATTTGCGGTCAAACAGCGGGAGTTGTTCTCGTGACATGATTGTTCTCAATGAGCCGCTGCAAGCATAAAGTGCTCAACGACGGGGCCGAGTGCGAGCGCCGGGACGAAATTCAAGACGCCGATCAGCAAGATGCTGCCGATCAGTAGCGCAATGAAAAGTGCTCCGTGCGTCGGCATCGTGCCTTCGGTGACCGGAATGCGCTTCTTGGACGCTAAAGAGCCTGCAATCGCCAGGGCCGCGACAATCGGCCAGAACCGGCCGATCCACATGACGATACCCAGCGCAACGTTATAGAACACGGTGTTCACGGAAAGACCGCCAAAGGCGCTGCCGTTATTGTTGCCGGCCGAGCTGAACGCGTACAGGATTTCGCTAAAGCCGTGTGCTCCCGGATTTGCGATACCGGCCACGCCCGCTGTCGTCATGACCCCGACTGCCGTTCCCAATAGGACCACAAACGGAGTCGTCAAGATAAAGATCGATGCGAGCTTCATCTCCTTCGCCTCGATCTTCTTGCCGAGGTACTCCGGTGTTCGTCCGATCATGAGGCCGGCAATGAACACACCCAGGATGGCGAAAATCAAAATCGTATACATTCCGGTGCCCACGCCGCCGGGTACCAACTCGCCCAACTGAATCAGAAATAGCGGTACGAAACCGCCCATCGGCATCATCGAATCGTGCCAACCGTTGATCGCGCCGCAGGAAGTCGCGGTCGTCGCCGTGGCAAAAAAGGCTGATGCTGCAATCCCGAACCGAGTCTCCTTACCTTCCATATTGCCGCCCGCCTGTGCCGCGGTGGCAATGTGGTCGACACCCTGCTTTGCAATCAATGGATTGCCGGCTTGTTCACTATAAAAGGCCAGCGCGGCCATCGCAGAAAATATTAGGAGCATCGAAATCATCACTGCCCACCCCTGTCGCGTATCGCCCACCAATTTGCCGAACGTGTAAGTCAGCGCGAAGGGAATCAATAGAATCGCCACCATCTCCAGTAGGTTGGACAGCGTCGTCGGATTTTCGTAGGGATGAGCCGAATTGGCATTGAAAAATCCACCGCCATTCGTGCCGAGGTCTTTTATAGACTCCTGTGAGGCTACGGGACCCATGGGCAGAGTTTGTATCTGGGTAGTTACCGACTCGGTAACCGGATTGCCCGCTTTGTCTTTGACGGGATTACCGGCCGCGTCAGTCTTGGGGTTGTCGTAAGTGAGCTTCTCGACGATCGTCGCGTCCTTGTAGCCATCGAAATTCTGAATGACCCCCTGACTAACCAGCGCAAGCGCAAGGACGGCCGACAACGGCAGCATTACGTACAGCGAAGCACGGGTGATGTCGACCCAATAATTGCCGATCGTCTTAATACTGTGCCGGGAAAATCCTCGGATGAGCACGATAGCGACCACGAGCCCCGTAGCCGCGGATAGAAAATTCTGAACCGCTAATCCGGTCATCTGGACGAGATAGCCCATCGTGGACTCTCCCGAATAGCCTTGCCAGTTGGTGTTCGTGATAAAGCTGATCGCGGTGTTGAAAGAAGAATCTGGGCTGACGGCGGTCATTTTTTGCGGATTCAAGGGAAGCAACAATTGCAGCCGTTGTAAGCCGTAGATGATCAGGGCGCCGATCAGATTGAAAAGAAGCAGTGCGACCGTATACTGGACCCAACCCATGTCCTCGCGCGAATCCACACCGCAGATGCGGTACAGAAGTGCCTCGAACCGACCGCCGATGCGCAGTGCGAAGTTGGGTTTGCCTTCCATCACGTCGGCAATGTAGGCACCAAGCGGTTTGGCGCAAAGAATAACGACGCCCAGGACGAGAACGGCCAACAATTCAAATTTAATTACGGCGCTCATATCAGAATTTCTCTGCCTTGATCAGCGCGTATAGGAGGTAACAAAACAAAAGCAGCGCAAGGATTCCGCTCAGCCAATACATCGCGTTCATGCGCCATCTCCGATGTGTTCGATCGCAACGACAAGTCCAATGGTTCCGAAGAACAAGGCAAGTAGCAGTACCAGATAGACCGCATCCATCGCGTTCGCCCCCATGATCGCTAGAATTCGGCAATCTTAAGCGAGGTACGTGTGATAAAGCTGTGAAAAAAAGATCGCGGCGACCTACAGGTCTCAGTCAACCGGCCTTCCGGCGCAACAATAGTCGGCGGAGCAAGGCTAGGCTAATCGTCCCAGTCGGTCTGGAACGCTGTCTGCACCTCAAGACCGGGATTCGCGTTTGAAAGCAAAAGCTTTGCGTGATGAAGTTCGGCAATTGCGGCGACCAGCGCCAGTCCCAGTCCGTGTCCGGCCGTCGAACGGCTGCTGGAAATGCGGTAGAAGCGTCTCAATACTTTTTGATACTCGCTCGGGTCAATCCCGGGCCCATTATCGATTATCGAAGCCGCCACCACCCTCCCGTTCGACCTCAGAACGATCCGGATACGGGTGTGTTGCGGTGTATGCCGGATCGCATTCTCGATCAAATTGCTGAACATTTGCGTCAGTAGTTCAGCATCGCCGCGAACGTAGATGTCCTTCTGACAATCGGATATGAGAGAGTGCCCGTAATCCTCGGTAACGGGTAAATAGAGTTGGTACATATTCTCCAAAATGTCCGTCAGCGACACCCGGGAGAACGTATTGAGCCGCGCACCCGCCTCTACCTGAGAAATTCTCAGCAACGCGGCGAACATTGCCAGGAGTTGATCCGTATCATCGATCGCGGTCGTCACGGCCGCCGAATACTGCGCAATATTCATGGATTTCGTACGTGCTGTCTCGAGCCGATTTCGCATACGCGTCAGCGGCGTTCGCAGGTCGTGCGCGACGTCGCTCGATACCTGGCGCAGGTTGTCTAGGAGCGCTGAGATTCGATCGAGCATTTCATTGATTGCGCCGGCGAGCCGGTCCCACTCATCCTCGCGGCCCATGAGCGGAATTCTCTCCTCCAAGCGTCCGGCGATGATGCTCTTGCAGGTTCTCGCGATGGCATCGACACGGCGCATGAACCGCGTTCCGAGCAACAACCCGCCGAACACCGCGATAACGATCGCGCCAAGCGCCACCCACCAGAATGCGTTCAAAATTCGATCGCGCGTGGCCGCCAATAGCGTCGTGTCGCGGCCGACAAACAGGTAGATGCCCTTGGTAACTTCGATGCCGCGGCCTAGAATGACGATGAATCCGGCTCGCGGCCCTGTTCCTGCCGCTGTCACTCGGCCATCGATTTCCGACAAGTTGATCCCGAAAATGCCCAATCGCGGAACAATAGGCGGTAGATTCCCGGCGAGTTTTTGTTGCTGCTCATTCTCGATCACCATGTAGCAATCGGGATGCACCGCCCGCCTTACCCGAGCGGAACCCAGCCTCTGTTTGACCACCTCGACGGCCTCGGGGAGGCCCTCATCGAGAAAACCATTCGTGACAGTAGCGATATCCGCATCGTTCGCGCTCGTCAGCGCGGCCTTTTGCGTTCCTTCGACGATCCAAAGAACCGTGCCGACCAGAATCCCGGTGAATCCAAGGAATAGAATCGCAAAGGGCGCCGCCAGGCGGAAGGCATCCGATTTGATGATTCTAATTGGAGGCAATCAACCGATATCCGATGACTGACGGACCCGCACGTATCGATGAGCCAATGCCGGTAGCACGAACAAGTTCAACAACGTAGAGGACAGCAACCCGCCGAGCACGGTCACGGCCATGGGACCTTCGATCTCTTGGCCAGGGCGGCTCATGCCGATCGCGAGGGGCGCGAGTCCAAGCGCGGTCACCGCCGCGGTCATCAGAATGGGTACGAGCCGCTCATTGGCGCCGCGAATGACCACCTCGAGACTCCACGCCTGGCCCTCCGCTTCCACCACATGCTCGTAGTGGGCGAGTTGCAATATGGCGTTGCGGGCGCTCACCCCGAACACCGTTACCAAGCCCACCACCGTTCCGAGCGAGATTCCGATTCCGGTTACGGCGATGGCGAGCACGCTGCCTATCAAGCTGAAAGGCAAGTTCGCCAAGACCAGCCAGCTATTGACGCGCCAATGGAACGATATGAACAGAATCATCACGATCAACGCGAGCGCCAATCCTGAATACAAAAATAGTTCCGTCCGGGTCTTCGCCTCGGCCTCCGCGGCACCGCTAAATTCGATGAACACGCCGGTGGGCAGCTTGACCGATCGGGCAATCGTTTGCTGCGCTTGCTGCACTATGTTTTGCAACGAGCCTTTCCCAACGTTGAAGGTGACGCTGACACGCCGCTGTCCGCCGTCGTGTTGGATGCTGTATCGATCCTGCGTGGCCATGACGTGTGCGACCTGGGATAGCGGAATGGGTCCCAACGGGCTCCCGATCATGAGTTGCGCCAATCTGGTAGGCTGATGGCGTAGGGAATCGGCCAGCAACACCACCACATCGACGGTGCGGGTACCCCGATATGTTTGACCGACTATCTTGCCCGCATAGGCGGATTCCACCGCGTCAAGCACATCCTGCACCTTAAGGCCGGCTGCCGCGAGCGCTTCGGGAAGCAGCTCAATGGCAATGGTCGGTGTCCCGCTCTGCCGTTTGAATTGCAAATCGACGATGCCCGGTACCTTGCCGAGCGCAGCGACGATTTTATCGCCGGTTGCGTCCAGCGCATCCAACTCATCGCCAAAGATTTTTATCGCGACCTGCGCCGTCTCGCCGCTGAGACTCTCGCTGATGCGATCTCCGAGGAATGTAACGACTTCGCTCTGCAGTCCCGGGTATTTCTCTAGAATGGCGCGCAATTCCTGCTGCGCCGCATTCTGGTCGACGGTGGAATCGGCTTTGAGCTCGACGTGAAATTCGCTGCGATGCGGACCCCACGTATCCTCGCCGAGTTCCGCCCGGCCTACTTGTTGTTCAACGCTTTGTACGTACGGAAGGGCCAGCACGTCGGCGCTGATACGTTTCCCGACAGCCAGCATTTCCTCGAGCGAGGTACCCGTGATGGAACTTGATACCTGCATCACGAAATGGCCTTCGCGAAAGTCCGGCATAAACGTGCCGCCGACGAACGGCAGCAACACCATCGCGCCAATCACCAGGAAAATCAGAATCGCGACGATCAACTTGAAATGTGCGCCGACGCCATGCACGGCGGATTTCTGCCATCTCTTCAAGTGCCGCAGCCAAGCCGCCTCGGGACGTGCGTCGTGCCCACGTAAAAGTAGCGCGCACAGTGCGGGGGTTGACGTCATCGCTACCAACAGTGATGCCACCACGGCGAAAATGAAAGCGAGCGCCAGCGGACCGACAAAATGACCTTGCACACTGGTGGTGAACAATTCGGGTAAAAAGACCGCTATCACGACCGCGGTGGCGTAGATCACCGGACCGCGCACTTCGAGCGACGCTTCCTGTACGACTGCCAGCCGCGGCTTGGGTTGCGGCAGTGAGCTATTTTCGCGCAATCTGCGCAGAATATTCTCGATACCGATGATCGCATCGTCGACCAGAACCCCGAGGGCCACGGCGAATCCGCCGAGCGTCATTGTGTTGAGCGTCAGACCCATGCGGTCAAGGACGGCTACGGCCGCCAGCAATGAAAGCGGTATGGCGGTAAAGGCGATCAGAGCGGCGCGCAAATCGCGCAAGAATACGTAGAGAACTGCAAGGATGAGCACGGCCGCGATGAGCAATGACTGTTTCAGGTCCCCAAGCGCGCGCTCGATGAAATTAGCCGGACGATGTAGGCCGGGATACAGGCTGATCCCGCGGGCTTTCAGCGCAGGTTGCAAATCAGCCAGCGCCTTTTCCACGGCCAAGGTCGCCGTCAATGTATTCGCACCGTACTGACTTGCGAGAGCCAGCATGACGCCCGGCTTGCCCATGATGAGTGCATCGCCCGAGCGCAGCGCGGGTGCTATTTTAACCTCGGCGATGTCGCGCAGCAGTATGGGCGTGGCGTTGCGAACCGCGACCACTGCCTGGCCGATGGCGCCGACATCCGGCGCCGGGGTCGGTGACCTGAGCAGGATGCGTTGCGCGGCGATATCGATAAACCCGGCGCCTCGCAGCGGCAGAGCGGCACGAGCCGCGTCCGACACTTCGCTGAAGGTAATGTTGAAGCTCGCCATTTTCTGAATGTCGGGTAGGATCTGTATCTGCCGGGTATTGCCGCCGAACACCACGACATGGGCGACGCCGGGAACGGCGAGCAGGCGCGGCTTGATGATCCAGTCCGCCGTATCGCGTAACCCGTATGCATCGACCTTATCGGACAACAGGCCGATCTTCAGCAGGTCCATGGTGCTGGAAACCAAGGGAGAGAGTTTTGGTGTTCCGACGCCCGCAGGGAGATTAGTGCCGAGTTCAGACAGGCGTTCCGAAATTCCCTGTCTGGCGACGTGTACATCGACGCCGTCCGCGAACGTGATCGTGACCACGGAAAGCCCGGGTATGGACTCCGAACGCAATGTCGCAAGTCCTGCCGCGCCATTGACGGCATTTTCGACTTGCTTGGTCACCAATTCTTCAACTTGCTGCGGGGCGAATCCGGGCGCTTCAGTTTGAATGTCGACCTGCGAGGGCACGAATTCGGGAAACACGTCCAATGGAGAGTGTAGCGCTCCCCAACTGCCAAGGACGAATGCCAACAACGTGAGGGCGGTAACCGCGCCGAAATGACGCACACATAGCGTGACAAGCGCGCGCATCATGGCTAATCCGGCTCCCCGCCCGAGTTCGATTCTTTCGCAAGCAAGTGGCCGGCGGCGGTGATCACCACCTTATCGCCAACTTCGACTCCGTCATTCACGAAGTAACCGTCCGCCGTGGGCTTGCTGGTATCGACCTCTATTCGGGTGAACACCCCCAGTTGCTTTTCAACGTAGCACCAGAACTTGCCCCCGCGCAGTACGGTCGCGGAAGCAGGAATCATCACTCCGGAAACGGCGGCGCCGATCGGCACCCATACCTGCAGCCGCTCCCCTTCGCCCGCATCACTGCCCTTGAGCAGCGCAAAAAAACTGCGTCCCGGGACGCTGGCGTCGGCCGGCGCATCCCAGATCACATTCATTTTCCAGCCCGCGCCCGGTTTGATTGCGCCGATGTGCGTTGCCCGCAAGCTCGCGGGAGCCGCACCGCTCCATGTGCCGAGCGGAAACGTCACCCGCACCAGTTTGATCCTGCCACCGGCCAGTTCTTGCAGAATGGCGTCCCCGCCGCCATTTTTCCAGGGCGGTTTCATACCGAGAGTCGAGGAGATTCGCTGGGTGGTTAACGTCAATGCTGCGGCGTCGACTGCGGCCTTTTGCACCGCCGTTTCTTCCACGTCTGACGACACCGCGCCCGGCGTCCCGTGGAGTTTCTTGGCGCGCGCCAGGCTCGAACGGCTCAACCGCAGGGTGGCTTCCGCGGTGACCAGTTCTGCCGCCGCCTGGGCAATGATGTCATGGCTGACTACGACGCCGTACCCGGCCGCTTCGTCCATATATTCGATCGATTGCGCCGGTTGTGCGACTACACCCAATTTCTCGATTTGATCGGGGGTCAATGTCACGCCTTCTGCCGCGCTCTCCTTGGGGTCCGTGTCCTGCTTGTCGGGCGCTTGGGGTTTGGCGCCCGCAGCGGGTTTTTGCTCGGATGCCGCCGCGCCGTCGGCCCCTATGGAGGGCGCTTTGTTGCAGGCCCACAGCAGCAAGCACCCAGCGGCGAGCACGGCGGCGACTCGCCCGCGCATCCACAGGCCGGTCCACGCCAGATGAGTCGAACGCACTATCCATAGGGGTTTATGCATCTATTGTTTGTTCCGTGGAGAGGTATTTGAAAACCGTGATGTCAAAGTTGACGCTCACCGGCGGTTAGTATCGGAAGCCGCCGGCGGTGGCGGGGCGGCGTCCGGCGCCTGCCAACCTCCGCCCAATGCCTTGCACAAGCTGACCAAGGCCTGGAGCCTCGCGAGCTTGTACAGGCTAAACTGTTCGCGCACCGTAGACACGGTTCTTTGCGCTTCGAGCAGCGTGAGAAAATCGCCATAGCCCTCCTTGTAGCGAAGTCTGGCGCCTTCGTAGGCGCGCTCACTCTGCGCCAAGTTGTCGGTTTGAAAATTGCGGGCGGCATCGAGATGCTGTATTGCTGACAAAGAATTCTCGACGTCGACCAGCGCCGCGACGATCGCGCCTCGATACCCCGTCGCCAATTCCTGCTCCCTGGCCTGTGCCTCCGCCCGCAGGGAACGCAATCTGCCGCCGTCGAATAGCGGCTGCGTGAGGGAGGCACCGAGATTCAAGCTAGGCCCGACGCCGCTCAACGAGACTATGGCGGCGTTGACGGCCGGATTCTGTACCCCGCCGGCGGCCGTAAGACTCAGCGACGGAAACAACGCGGCTCGGGCCGCCACGAGGTTGGCGCTTGCGGATTCGAGATTCGCTTCCGCCGTGAATACATCGGGCCGCCGCCTCAATAGATCAGACGGCAACCCGGCACCCACGACGGGTTCCTGGAGCGACTCGAGCGCCACCCCCTCTATGCGCAATCCCTCAGGCCGGCGTCCCAACAAGATAGCCAGCCCAGCCAGCGCTTCTTGTTCCATCTGTTGGAGC
>JALYIW010000028.1 GCA_030775625.1 Pseudomonadota bacterium
AGGACGACGCCGGGCAATCATGATCGCCGCGCTGCTGGCGCTGCCGGCGCTGCCGTTCTGGGCATTCGGCTCAACGCCGTTGGTTCTCGGCGCCGGCGCGTTTTTCATGCAGGTCGCTGTGCAAGGAGCCTGGGGTGTCGTCCCGGTCCATTTGAACGAATTGTCGCCAGCGGAAATTCGCGCGACGTTTCCTGGGTTTGTCTATCAATTGGGCAATCTGCTTGCCGCCGTCAATTTGAATCTGCAGGTGGCGATTGCCGAAGGGCACGGCAACAACTATGGGCTGGCGATGGCCAGTGTGGTCGCAACCGTTGCGGTAGCCATTGTTTTGTTGGTGGCCTTCGGCCCCGAACGACATGGAATCGCGATGAGTGCCGAGCAAGAACCTGCAGGGGCGGCGCCCGCGATGCGGCGCCTCTGAACATGGACGAAGTGGAATGCACGGTAATCGGCGCCGGCGTCATTGGCCTTGCGATTGCGCGAGCGCTCGCCCGTGACGGGCGCGGCGTCATGATTCTCGAGCGCGAGCGACATTTCGGCTCGCAGACCAGCTCCCGTAACAGCGAAGTCATCCATGCCGGCATCTACTATGAGCCCGGTTCCCTCAAGGCGCGATCCTGCGTGGCGGGCCGAGAACTTTTGTACCGGTACTGCGATCACAAAAATATTTCGCATAGGCGGTGCGGAAAATTCATCGTCGCCTCTTCCGAGCGGCAGATGGCGCAGCTCCGCGATCTCGATGCGACGGCGCGGCGCAACGGCGTTTGCGATCTCGAGTGGCTGGACGGCCCCACGGCGGTGCGCATGGAACCGGCACTCTCGTGTAGGGCGGCGCTGTCTTCGCCCTCGACCGGCATCATCGACTCACACGGGTATATGCTGTCTTTGTTGGCCGACGCCCAAGCGGGAGGTGCCGATATCGCCTATGGCGCGGAAGTCGGCTCACTCACGCCCACGCACACCGGGGTCGAGATCTCGCTCGCCTGCCAAACAGAACCGCTCATACGTTCGCGACTAGTCGTCAATTCCGCCGGGTTGGATGCCGCTCGTGTTGCCGGCTCGATACACGGCTTTCCGAGCGAGTACATCCCGCAGATTCGCTACGCCAAGGGAAGTTACTTCACACTCAGAGGGAGGACGCCTTTTCAGCGGCTGATCTACCCTGTTCCAGAAGACGGCGGATTGGGTGTGCACATGACCATCGACTTGGCAGGCCATGCTAGATTCGGCCCGGATGTCGAGTGGGTTGACCATCTCGACTACGACGTCGATCCGAATCGGTCCCTGCGGTTCTATCCGTCCGTCAGGCAATATTGGCCGGGGCTCGCCCCCGGCCAGTTACAGCCGGCGTATTGCGGCATCCGACCGAAGTTGTCGGGTCCCGGTGAAGCCGCCGCCGACTTTTGCATTTCCGCTCCAAAAGAACATGGAATACCGGGAATCTTCAATTTATACGGAATGGAATCGCCGGGTCTCACCGCGTCACTGGCGTTGGCAGATGACATCGCGGAAATGATCAAGCAGTTGTGACTCTTAAGATACTGCGTTTTACCACAAGGCCGCGGCGGCCGACGCCGAGGCGCGGCGGCAACATGCGCAAAAAGGAGCCGAGCGCCAGGCCCGGCTCTTTGAATGTTGTTCCCGAGAGTATCTTGGGTTATTTCAAGGTCAGAACCTGCATGGTCGAGGAGCCTAGGATTCGCCGGATACTGGCGCGATCTTCCATCGCCTTGTTCGACGCGCTCACCGAGCCGTCGACTGCCTTTGCGACTGCATCGCTCTTGGCAATAAACCCATCCAACGCAGCCCAATTTTTGTAATAAATCACCAGGTAGATGTCCGGATCGTTCGGCGAGCGCGGCTCGACCGTGAGCACCTCGTAGCTCAGTACGTCTCCCCTTTTCTTGGCGACCTCTTGCTCCTGCTTCCATTTGGTGGCGACAAATTTCATGTAATCATCGAAGTGGCCATCTGCCGTTCGTATGCTGGACACATTGACGACCGGACCTTCGCTATACGGATGATCATCCGCGATGGCCGAACCGCCGATGAATGAGAGACAGATAAACGCGGCCGATGCCGCAAGTTGATGCTTTAATGACATGTGAATTTCCTTAAAGATCGGATTTGTATTCGAAGCTGGCGCCTCACGCTCGCGCGACGTTCGCCGCGTTCCATGAGCGCAGGCGATGCTACACAAGTTCTGTTACCCCGTCACTGACATGCATGAGTGTGCACACTTTCCGTGCAAGCAGTATCTTAAGGGTTCCAGTGAAATCTTCTTGGCGGAGCAAGCAGTGACAATCATTCCGATGTCTGGTTTTCTGGCGCGCGCCCGATGGGTCGGCATCTGCGTGGCGGTGTGTCTTTGCAGCGCGAGCGCTGCCGCAGCCGATTCCGGTACTGCAGGCCTCAATGCGGATCAGGTCATTCAGATATTGGATGAAACGGTCGATTGGTACCGGACATTGGGGACTCAGCAGCAGAACGCCACTCAGCCCAGCGACTTGTTGATCCTGTTCGCCAATCGGCAGACCGCCGACAAAGTAGTCGGCCTGGCGTTCGATATTGCGCGGGCAAATGCCGAATTGCTGAGCAGTGAAGCGGATGCCGGTCAAAGTGGCGCGGAGGGTGCTTCGCCCCAATCCCTTGCTCAACAAGAAAGCCAATTGGACGTGCAGCGCCAGGCCATCCAGTCGGAGATGACCGGTGAACGGCAAAAGTTGGCCAAAGCCGGGAAGAGTAAGCAGGATGTCGAGGCGAAGCTTCCTGAGCTGCAGGGCGAACTCGCGATGCTCGATGCCCGTAAAAATCTGCTGGATACCATGGCGGAGTTCGTCAATGAGAGCGATTCCAAAGGCGCGGGCGCGAATGCATTGAAAGCTCACATCGATGCGATTGCAGCCACCGTTCCCACTGCGACCTTGAGTACAGCCACGGCCTCTCCCGGTACTGCTGCATCGTCGACGGCGGTCTCGCCGATGACGCCCACGTCAGGCGATGGCGGCGGCACAACTCCTGCGAGCCACGGCATCTGGGAACTCGGAACCGACGCCGCCCGGCTCCGCAACAAGATCAAGACGATTGACGTCATCGATCAGCACACGGCGGAGCTCGCAAAAACATTTCAGCGAATCAGCGCTCCGCCGCTGACCCAGCTGAAAGCTTATTCGGCCCGCAGCGAGGCGCTCGCCAGCCAAGCCGATGGCGCAAGCAGTATGGGATTGAAAACACTGCGCGGAGAATTCGATACCCTGGCGTGGCTGTTCAAACAGACTTCATCGATTCTGATTCCATTGAGCAAGGAACAGGTACTGTTGCGCCAGTATCGGCACAATCTCGGAAACTGGCGCGACGCGACGGTGCGCCAATTTCACGACGCGCTCGCGGCGCTCGGAGTTCGGGTGGGGATTCTAGCCGGCATGTTGGCGGCTATATTTGTCCTCGCAGAGGTATGGCGGCGCGCCGTCATGCGCTACGCGCATGAAGCTCGCCGTCGCTACCAGCTGCTGTTGGTCCGGAAGATCGTCACGTGGGTGCTGGTCGTTGGGATCATCGGCTTAAGCTTTGTTACCGAAATCAGCACTTTTGCGACCTTTGCGGGTCTGCTCACAGCCGGCGTGGCGGTTGCCATGCAAAGTGTGCTGGTTTCCATCGTCGGGTATTTTTTCCTTATCGGGAAGTACGGGATCCGCGTCGGCGATCGAGTACAGATCGGCGCCGTAGTCGGTGAAGTGATCGATCTAGGTTTGGTACGCATGCATCTCATGGAACTCAATCAGCAGGGACCTTTGGGGCCGACTGGGCGTGTGGTCGCGTTCGCCAATCTCATCGTGTTCCAAGCGGCGGGGGGGCTATTCAAACAGATTCCCGGTGTCAATCTATCCTGGCACGAGACGACTTTGAAACTGCCTGCGGTCAGCGATTACTCCGTATTGAAGAAGAAATTGCTGGCGGCGGTCGGCGATGTCATGGCTGAGTTCCGCGAGGAAATCGACCGACAGAGCAAGGAAATAGCCAAGACGGCCTCGTCGGGTCTCGTCACCGACCCCACACCGCAAATTCAGTTGCATATCGCCGAGGGCCACATGGAGGCAAGGGTCGGCTATCCGGTGCATCTGAAGCACGCGGCGGAGATCGATGAACGCGTATCGGAGGCGCTTTTGCGGGCCATCGATCAGGAAAAAGTGTAGGCGTCGACTCGCCCGATGGGTCCTCTACTCACGGCAGCCGTCCTGGAAGAATTGAGCCTTGCAAGACGCTCTGGTATTGCCAGTTTAAAATGCAGTTTGGATTTGCAGCTTTCATCTACCATCGTCGCCATCGGGAAGAACACCTGGAGCTGCGAGGGTCGAGAATTCCCGTATCCGATGACGCTCAAGCCCCGCACCATCTATCATTGGGTCGACTGCAATTTTGAACCGGTCGCGCGCTTCGGCACGTCGCTGATCAAATTGGTGCCTACGGAGTTTGGGCCGCCGACTTTTGAAATCGACGGTATCAAAATGCTCCCAACGGCGCTTGGCTCGCCGCTCGCGGATGCGGCGCGTAAAGTTGGATTGATTCGCCCGCGCGGCAAGGTCATTCTGGATACCTGCGGGGGCCTGGGCTATTTTGCCGCCTGCTGCGTGCGTGGCAGGGCCGTCCAGGTGCTGTCCTTCGAAATAAATCCGGACGTGATCTGGCTGCGCGGCATCAACCCGTGGTCGCCTGCGAACGATCCGATTCTGCAGTTGGCCCAAGCCGATGTCGCCGGCGCCATCACGACCTTGCCTGCGCAGTCGATTGACGCCGCGCTGCACGATCCACCCCGGTTTGGCATCGCGGGAGAACTGTACTCGCAACATTTCTACCACCAATTGTCGCGGGTGCTCAAACGTAGGGGCCGGTTATTTCATTACACCGGCGCACCGAACAAGCATAGCAGCGGCCGCGATTTAGCGAGTGAGGTGTCGAGCCGGCTGCGCATCGCCGGATTCGATGTCGAAAAATCGGGGGACGGGGTCCTGGCGGTGAAGTCCTAGGCGCGAGAGCGCAAGGGGCGGCGCGTACTCGGCGCGTACTCGGTGCGTACTCGGCGCGTACTCGGTGTGCATGTCGCCAAGATGTATACTCGCAAAGCAAGTTCTCCAGGGGTTCTGCCGATGTCCGACCGACAAAACACGATGTCGCGTAGAGAATTCACGGCGCTGTCGATCGCCGCGGGCGTGGCCGCCGCGACCAACGCGGCGAATGCCACGGCGGCCGAGATGATCGATACGGACGTCGAGGTCAGCACCGCGGACGGGCTCTGCGAAGCGGCGCTCATACATCCCAGGAAGGGTTCGTGGCCCGGCATCATACTTTTTACCGATGTGTTCGGACTTCGCCCCACCATGCGCGACATCGCCAGGCGTCTGGCTGCGGGCGGATTCACTGTGCTCGTGCCGAATCCCTTCTACCGCACCACCAAGGCGCCTGGTCTGTCGACCGGACTCGATTTCAACAATCCCAGGGAGCGTGCGAAAATCGATCATTTGCGCGCGCCATTGACCACCGACGCCGTGATGCGAGATTCAACGGCCTATGTGAAATTCCTGGATTCTCACAGGTCCATGAATGCGAAGGCCAATATAGGTGTGGTCGGCTATTGCATGGGCGGAGCGATGACCCTGCTCGCGGCCGCGGCAAATCGCGATCGAATCGTAGCGGGCGCGTCCTTGCACGGCGGAGGTTTGGTGACGGACAAACCCGATAGCCCGCATCTCTTGGTGCGCAACATCAAGGCACAGTATTACTTCGGTGTGGCCATGAACGACGATCAGCGCCAGCCGGATGCGAAGCACAAACTCGCCGAGGCTTTCGCACAGGCCCGACTGCCGGCGAAAATCGAGGTATACGACGGCTGTCGGCACGGCTGGTGCGTGAAAGACATGCCTGCCCTTGCAGGCAAGCCGGCAATTTACGACGAGGTGCAGGCGGAGCACGCCTGGGAAGAGTTGCTGAGCCTCTACAGGCGGGCGGAGTTCTGATACCCGGCTGCCAGGTCCACCCATCCCCGGCGGGCATCGCGCCACGCGGCAGCACGCCGCGCCGGTGGCGGCGGCGGGGTCTGGCTGCGGTGGTGATCGCAGGGCTGGTAAGCGCCGTAGGTCTGCATTGGCGCAACGCCGCAGAAATGAAAACGCGAATGTTGATGGCAGACCCCGACGCCATCCCGCGTGACGCCGAGTTGATGCGTTATGCCATACCGCGTGGGCGAGATGCGTTCGCGGAACATTGTGCGCACTGTCATGGCGACCGTATGCATGGCGATCGCAACAAGGGTGTTCCCAACCTCGTCGATGCCGATTGGCTGTACGGCAGCGGTCGCGTGGGTGAGATCGAAAGAATCGTACTGTACGGCATACGCTCGGGTCATTCCAAGGCGCAAAAACTCGCGGACATGCCCGCATTTGCAACAGTCAATCCCTATAGACGTTATCGGCTCGAACCGCTGGATCCGCGCGAAGTGGATGAGGTGGCCTCGCTGCTGTATTCCTTCCAGCATCCGCACGCTGCGGACGCGGCGGCGGTTGCCAGAGGCAGCGAGATCTATCACGGCAAAGGCTTGTGCTTCGATTGCCATGCCGATCACGCCAAAGGCGACTCCGCCATCGGCACTCCGGATTTGACCGACCACATCTGGCTCTATGGCGACGGGTCCATGGCGAGCATCAAGGCGGCGATATCGCGCGGATTGGCCGGGGTTTGTCCGCTATGGATAGGCCGGCTGCCTCCGGAAACCATTCGCGCCGTGGCCTTATACGTGTTTTCGAGGAAGGAAGCGCAGTGACGGATTTGCTCAAAGCCTCGGCGGTCAGCACCATGAGGGCGATGATCCTGTGCGCGTGCGGCGCGCTCCTCGGTCTCGGAATAGCCGGTTATGGTTTGTTCACCGCGTCCGGTACCTCGACGCGCCACGTGCCTCCCGAGAATGTGGCCATGGTCAACCAGAGACCGATCCTGCGCAGCGATTTCATTACCCAGCTCGAAAGCGAAACCGGCAAGCGATTCGCAGCAAGCTCTCGGGCCGAGCAGTTGAAGGTTCTCGACGAGATGGTGCGCGAGGAACTGCTGGTTCAGCGCGGTTTGGAATTGGATTTTGCAGAGACCGATCAAAGTACGCGCAATGCGTTGGTGTCGACTATCTCGGATCAAGCAATCGCCGAGGTGACGATCGGTCAGGCCACCGAGCAACAGTTGCGCGACTATTTTCAGCAGCATGCGGGGAAATGGGCGACCGAAGGCATCATGACGCTGCGCGATTTCGTGCTTCCGTTCGGCGGCGCGCGTAAAGACCAAGGAATGGAGCAGGCGCGCAAGGCGGCGGACGAACTGCGAGCGGGCGCCGCCGCCGAGACGATCGTGGCGCGCTACGGATTGACCGAAGCGCGGCGCCAGGACCAAGAATATTATTTCGCCGTCGAGTATCGATTGGGGGATTCACTGTTTGCCGCGGTCCGGGATTTATCGGCTGGCGAGATATCTGCTCCGATGGCCGCCAAAGACGGCAGGATGCACATCGTCCAGATGGTCAAAAATGACAAGCCGGTTGCGTTGAGCTTTGCGGTGGCGCGCCCGCAAGTGTTGGCGGACTTCAACGACGCGGCACAAACGCGAATCATGGATTCGACCATGAAATTTCTGCGTAGCCGAGCGAAAATTCTCATCGGCGCCGACTATGCCGGCGACTACAAGCCGTGATCTGTCTGCCGCGCCTGGCGTTTTTCGGACTTCTATCGGCGGTGATCGCCGCCCATGGCGTTCGCGCACATACCTTGAGTGAAAGCATCTCGTCTTGGCAAATTACCGGCAGCCATGTTCGGCTGCAATTTATCTTGCCGGATCTGGAGGCCAAGCGATTGTCCCAGACCGGCAAGGAGGTGCCGGCGGCGGCAGTCGTCGGCGCCTATCTTCGAGAACATGTCGGTGCGTCGGCGGACGGAAAGTCATGCGACTTGGCGCATGGACCGCGCGCACTCGCGTCGACGCCGGGTTTTTCGCGCTACGAATTTACATTTGACTGCGCGACCGCGAAGGCACTCGAAATTCGATCCTCGGCGTTCTTCGAACTCGTGCCCTCGCATACCGACTTCGCCCGCATTCAGGACGATGCAGGAAATTTCCTCGAAGCGATCCTCACCGCGGACAAGCAAACAGCGGAAGTTGCCGGCGCAGCCGGGCAAAGCCCGCTGCAAAACGCCGGACTGCTGACATTCGTCCAGCTCGGGGCCATGCACATCTTCACGGGCGTCGATCATATGTCGTTCATGTTGGGGCTGGTACTGATTTCGCGGCGCGTGCGCGATCTGTTGTTCGTGGTCACGGGATTCACCATCGGTCATAGCTTGACCTTGGGACTGGCCGTCACAGGTATTCTGCGTCCGGACGCCCAGTACATCGATGCCCTGGTTGCGCTTACCATCGCATTGATCGGAGCGGAGAATATCGGCGACAGCACGCATCATCCATTGCCCGTGGCACTTGGACTGGGCGGATTGTTGTTCGTCATGGCCGGCGCCAAAGCCTTGGGAGCCCCCATCAGCCTGCCCATGACGCTGTTGATCGGCGGAGGAATTTTTTCCGCGTGTTATCTGCTGCTCACCGGACGGATGCGCGACGCGGGCCGCATGCGTTTATTGGTGACCCTGGTATTCGGCCTGATTCACGGGTTCGGCTTCGCGGCGAATTTGTTGCAAATGCGCTTGCCCGCGAACCGCCTCGCCGAATTGCTGGTAGGCTTCAACGTGGGCGTCGAGATCGGGCAAGTGACGGTGGTGTTGGGGGCCGTCCTTTTCGCGCGTCTCTTGGTCCGAATGCGGCTGTCCATGCCTCGGCCTCTATTGATCGATCTGGCCGCGTCATTTCTCGTGGGTGAGGGGCTGTTTTGGTTCTTGGGCCGGACTGTGGCCATCGAATGACTCGCCCTCGCGTTGGCAAAAATTCTCCCGGCTGTTAAATTCGTTCGCTTTTGCGCGGCAACACTGGAAGACGGCTGAATGACCGAAGCGTTTATTTGCGATTTTGCGAGAACTCCCATCGGCCGCTACGAGGGCGGATTGTCCCAGGTGCGTGCCGACGATCTGGCGGCGACTGCGATCAAACATTTGATAGGCCGCAACGTCTCGATTGCTGAGGCGATCGACGAAGTATTCATGGGATGCGCCAACCAGGCGGGCGAAGACAATCGCAATGTCGCGCGCATGGCATCGCTGTTGAGCGGACTGCCGGCGCACGTGCCCGGCGTCACGCTGAACCGGCTGTGCGCCTCCGGATTGGATGCGGTGGCGGCGGCGGCTCGAGCGATCCGCGCAGGAGAAATCGACCTCGCCATAGCAGGCGGCGTCGAGTCCATGACCCGCGCGCCGTTCGTGATGGGCAAGGCGCAAAGAGCCTTTCAGCGCACCGCCGAAATCTACGACACCACCATCGGCTGGCGCTTTGTGAACGCACAAATGCAAGGCCTATACGGCGTGGATTCCATGCCGGAGACAGGCGAGAACGTCGCGACGGATTTCAACGTCTCGCGTGACAGCCAGGATGCCTTCGCCCTGCGCTCGCAGCAGCGTGCCTTGCGCGCTGAAGGCGCGGGTGTCTTCGCCGAACAGATCGTGCCTGTGGCGGTTCCCGGCACCAAGGGCGCACCGGCCCAGATCATGAATCGCGATGAGCAACCGCGTCCTGATACGACGCTGGCGGGGCTCGCGAAGCTCAAGCCGGTGGTTCGCGTCGGCGGCACGGTGACGGCGGGAAACGCGTCGAGCATCAATGACGGCGCAGCCGCTTTGCTGCTGGCATCCGGCGCCGCGGTCGAGAAATTTGCTCTCAAACCCCGCGCCCGAGTGCTGGGCTTCGCCTCCGCGGGCGTCTTGCCCCGTGTCATGGGGGTCGGGCCGATTCCAGCGGTCGAGAAGCTGATGAAGCGTCTACGGATGAAAGTGTCGGAGTTGGATGTCATTGAGCTCAATGAGGCGTTCGCTTCGCAGGCCCTGGCATGCATGCGGGCGCTCGGTCTGCCCGATGATGCCGAACATGTGAATTGCAATGGCGGTGCCATTGCCCTGGGACATCCGCTCGGAATGTCCGGCGCGCGCATAGCCGGGGCCGCGGTGCAAGAACTGCTGCGACGTTCGGGAAGGTTTGGCCTCGCGACCATGTGCGTCGGCGTCGGGCAGGGCGCTGCGCTGGCGTTCGAACGGGTCTGATCAGCGCCGTGTAAAGGTAAACATCCCTTGTACTCCTATATCCTGATCGCTCATGGATGGTGGCGATGGGTGGTTATTCTGGCAGGTGCGGCGGCCATCGCGATGGCGGTTCGGGGGCTGTCGTGCGACCTCCCCTGGACCGACAGCGCCGCGCGTTATGCTAAATTTTTCGGCACAGCCGTCGATATCCAGTTTCTGATGGGAGCCTCGCTCTACTTGGTATTCAGTCCCATGACCAACGAGGCGTTGAATGTGGCTGAGGGCTTGCCCGCGGGGTCTGAATTGCGCTTTTTCGGCGTGTATCACGGCCTCATCATGACGCTGGCGTTTATCGATGTGCACCTATCGTCCTTTTTCATCAGGCGTGGCAGCTCCGATTCGGCAAAGTATCGCCGCGCCATAATTCTTTATGGACAGACGCTGCTGATCATCCTCGGCGCGATTCCGTGGGGACGGCCTCTCTTCCGATTTTGATATCGTCTTGAATAAGGTTACATTAACGATTCGCGGGACTCAGTTCTGCAGGCGGAATTGAGGGTCGCATGAACAAAGTTGATTTCGAGCTGCGCGCCGGCATTGCCATCGTCACGCTGAACAATCCGCCGGTCAACAGCCTAGGCCATGAACTACGCGCGGCGCTCCTCGAGGCAGTGGAGCAAGCCAACGCCGATAGCGGCGTGTCGGCCATCGTGTTGATCGGTTCCTCAGTGGGGTTTTCGGGCGGTGCCGATATTCGCGAATTCGCAACGCCCAAGGCGGCGGCGGCACCGGATTTGCGGACCGTGATACGAGAAATCGAGGCGAGTCCGAAGCCCGTGATCGCCGCCATCGATGGCGTGTGCATGGGCGGCGGGTTGGAATTGGCGCTGGCATGTCATTACCGCGTGGGCACCCCCGGGGCCAAAATCGCGCTGCCAGAAGTCAAATTGGGACTCTTGCCCGGGGCCGGCGGGACACAGCGCTTACCGCGCCTGATCGGCGTGGAGCCGGCATTGAACATGATCGTCTCCGGAGCGACAGTGGCTGCCGAGAAGCTTCGCGACACGCCTTTATTCGACGCCCTCGGCGCAGGCGATTTGCTCGCCATCGCGCTCGACTTCGCACACCGCGTCGTCACCGAGAACTTGCCGCTCAGGCGCGTTCGCGACTTGAAGTTGTCCATGCCGAACGCCGAGGCCTATTTGCAGTTCGCGCGCAATACGGTCAAAGCCGTTGCAGGGCCGTATCCTGCGCCTCTCGCCTGCGTGAATGCGGTAGCGGCCGCGGTGGGCAACACCTTCGACACCGGCCTGAAGCGCGAACGCGAATTGTTCAGCATGCTGATGCAGTCGGCGGAGTCGGCGGCATTGCGTCACGTGTTTCAAGCCGAGCGGGCCGCTTCGCACATTTTGGACGTGCCGCCCGACACGGCGGTCAGACCCATTCGCAAGGCCGGCGTCATTGGCGCGGGAACCATGGGTGGGGGCATCACCATGAGTCTCATCAACGCCGGCTTACCGGTGGTACTGCTCGAGACCGAACCGGGCGCGCTCGAGCGCGGACTCGGCAACATTCGACGCAACTATCAAGGAGCCCTGCGCAAAGGCACGCTCACACCCGCCGCTCTCGAGCAGCGTCTGGCGTTGATCACGCCAACATTGGACTACGCAGAGCTGCGCGATGTCGACTTGGTCATCGAAGCCGTGTTCGAGAGCATGGATGTGAAGCGCCAGGTGTTCGCCGCGCTGGATGGCCTGGTACGCAAGGGTGCCATTCTCGCCTCCAATACATCGGCATTGAATCTCGACGCCATAGCCGGCTTTACGACGCGTCCGCAAGATGTAGTTGGAATGCATTTCTTCAGTCCCGCGAACGTCATGCGTCTACTTGAAGTAGTGCGGGGCGCCCAGACCGCCAATGATGTTCTCGCCACTGTCATGCGTTTGGCCAAGACGATCGGCAAGGTTGCGGTGGTGTCGGGTGTCTGTGACGGATTCATCGGCAATCGAATGATGGCCGGCTATATTGCGGCCGCCCACGATTTGCTCATGGCGGGGGCCCTGCCTGCGCAGGTCGATGCCGCCTTGCAGGATTTCGGCATGGCCATGGGCCCCTTCCGCGTGGGCGATCTCGCCGGGCTCGATATCGGGTGGGCGCTTCGCAAACGGCGATCGGCTGAATTTCCCGACCGTGATTTCTCCACGGTGGCGGACATACTGTGCGAGTCCGGGCGATTCGGCCAGAAGACAGGTGCCGGTTGGTATCGGTACGAACCTGGGTCCCGAAATCCCATCGCGGATCCGCTGGTGACGGCGATCATCGAGGACTATCGGCGGAAAAAGGCCATCACGCCACGCAACGTGAGCGCGCGCGAGATCGTCGAGCGCTGCATTTACGCCTTGATCAACGAAGGCGCCCGAATTCTCGAGGACGGCATTGCGCAGCGCGCCTCCGACATCGATCTGGTGTATCTCAACGGCTATGGCTTCCCGGTGTACCGCGGCGGGCCGATGTTCTACGCCGATCAAACGGGGCTGGCCGACATCGCGCGCGCGCTGCAGCGCATCGCGCTGCTGCCCGGCAGCGACGCGGCGTTCTGGACGCCGGCGCCGCTACTCACCCGGTTGGCCCATCAAGGGAAAACTTTCAGCTGACTCAAAGGATCAACTTCGTGACAGAAGCGGTCATTTTATCTACGGCGCGCACCGGCCTCGGCAAAAGCTGGAAAGGTGCGTTCAACATGACTTATGGCGCCACCCTGGGTGCGCATTCCGTGCGCCATGCAGTGGAGCGCGCCCACATCGATCCCGCGGAGATCGAGGACGTGATCATGGGTTCGACCTTTGGTGAGGGCACGACGGGCGGCAATATTGCGCGCGCGATCGCTTTGCGCGCGGGGCTTCCCGTCAGCACCGCGGGGTTGAGCATCAATCGTTTCTGCAGTTCAGGACTGCAGTCCATCGCCTTGGCGGCGCAACGCATCATGACCGAGGGGGTCGGCGTCATGGTTGCCGGTGGAGTCGAGAGCATCTCCTGTGTGCAGAACGAGGCCAACACGCACATGCATCTCGATCCGTGGCTCGTCGAGCACAAACCCACGCTGTATTGGAGCATGTTGCAAACGGCGGAGCAGGTTTCCCAGCGTTACCGGATTTCCAAGGAGGCACAGGACGAATATGGTGTTCGCAGTCAGCTGCGCGCCGCCGCCGCCCAAGCCGCAGGTAAATTCAAGGATGAGATCGTGCCGATGACTACCATCATGGGAGTCGTCGATAAAAATTCCGGCGCCATCACCACGCGCGAAATCACCATTGACAGTGATGAGGGCATCCGGCCCGACACCACGCTCGAAGCGGTTGCCAAAATTCGGCCGGCCCAGCCCGGAGGCGTCATTACGGCCGGCAACGCCAGCCAGTTCTCCGATGGCAGCAGTGCCGTGGTCGTCATGAATGCCAAACTGGCCGAGCAACGCGGTCTGCAGCCGCTCGGAATCTTTCGCGGCTTCGCCATCGCGGGCTGCGAACCGGATGAGATGGGTATAGGACCGATTTACGCGGTACCCCGTCTCCTGCAGCGCACCGGGTACAAAGTCAGCGATATCGACTTATGGGAGCTGAATGAGGCGTTTGCCTGCCAAGTCATCTATTGCCGAGACAAACTCGGCATTCCCGATGAGTGCCTGAACGTCAACGGCGGTGCCATTGCGGTCGGGCATCCGTACGGCGTCAGCGGTGCCCGCTTGACCGGACATGCGCTGATCGAGGGCAAGCGGCGCGGTGCGAAGCTCGTGGTCGTGACCATGTGCATTGGCGGCGGCCAGGGCGCCGCCGGCTTATTCGAGGTCCTCTGATGGACCGATGGACGTGTCGGCGCGCTACGCAACCCACGGGCGGCGCCGCGGACGAGAAGATCAGTCAATCATGAAAGCACTTCTCAGCCGAACTCCGGGCGGCCCTGATACGCTGACTCTAGAGGATATTGCAGAACCCGCCGCGGGCCCGGGTCAGGCCCGTATTGTGGTGCGGGCTTGCGGCGTCAATTATCCCGATCTACTGATTATCCAAGATCTCTATCAAGATAAGCCGCCGCGGCCGTTTTCACCCGGCTTCGAATTGTCCGGGGTGGTCGATGCCGTGGGTGCGGGAGTAGAGCACATTCGCGTCGGCGACCGCGTGCTGATGTCGCCAGTGCGCAACGGCATGGCCGAGAAAGCGGTTGGGCCGGCCAGCAAATGCTGGAAAATCCCTGACGCCATGCCTTTCGTTGAGGCGGCCGCGCTGCTCATGACCTACGGCACCTCGCACTACGCACTCAAAGACCGAGCGCGGCTCCTGCCCGGGGAAACGCTATTGGTGCTGGGCGCCGGCGGCGGCGTCGGCCTCGCGGCGGTGGAATTGGGCAAGGCCATGGGCGCGCGTGTCGTGGCTGCAGCGTCGAGCGCGGAGAAACTCGAGTTGGCGCGCGAACATGGCGCCGACGAAATCGTGCAATATCCGGCCGCTTTGTTGGACAAGACGGCGGCGCGTGCGCTGACCGATCAATTCAAGGCGGCCTGCGGCCCCGAGGGCGCACAGGTCATCTACGACCCGGTGGGCGGCGGCTACACAGAGGCTGCGCTTCGCGCAATAGGCTGGGAAGGCCGGCATCTGGTGGTGGGTTTTCCCGCCGGCATACCGCAACTGCCCCTCAATTTGCCGCTGCTCAAAAGCTGCCAGATTGTCGGAGTCTTCTGGGGGCAGTTCACTACTCGGTTTCCCGATCTGCATGCGGCGAATGTCGCTGCACTCATGGCACTGTATTGCAACGGGCTCATCAAACCCGCCATTACCGAGCGCTTTGTACTGGCGCGAGGCGCCGATGCCATCGCCAGGCTCGGGTCGCGCGAAGTGCGCGGCAAGATCGTCGTTACGATGGGATAGTTGAAGGCTGCATTT
>JALYIW010000029.1 GCA_030775625.1 Pseudomonadota bacterium
CCCATCTGGTTGCAGGGTGACGTAAAATGAGAATTCATCGACGACGGCTGAATTGATCGCCGCATCCGCGACCGGTTCGTACGGCATGGCTTGGCGCCTTTTGCGGTGAATCCTCGGAGCCTATCCCCCCTTTACCGGACTGTCATATTAACTCCGGCTGGTCCGCTGCCGGGTCCACCCACGTCATGGTGTGGCCGACGAAATTAAGATGGCAGATGCCCTCGGGGCCGAACCGGCGTTTGGCCAGAATGACCTCCCCGGTCCCGCGTAGCTTCTGCCGCTCCTCGTATTGTCTGGCTAGGGCATTGGCATAGTGCTCCTCCGTTTCATTGAATCGCTTGGGGGGAACGGCCGCGAAATGCAGCTCGGGCCGATAGAGCAACACGACGTTATCGGCATCCTGTTCGCCCCCATATTCCAGGTCAGCCACGCGCGGCCGCGGATCGTCGCGCGACTCCACGCCGCGATTGATCTGCACCAGCAGGAGCACCGCGATGTTCAGCATCTTGGCGGTGTTCTTCAGGCGCTGCGTGACCTCGCCATACCAATCCAGCCGCGGTGTCCGCTCAACCCCCGCATCACGCCCGAAGAGGTTGCGGTGATCGACGATAGCCAAGCGGAGATTCCGCTTTCGCTTCAGCCCGCGCAGGAAAGAAACCCCATCGGCCAGCGTCAGCCGGGGTTGGTCGCAAATCTCAATCGGCAGAATTGCCAGTTCGCGTTGCGCCTGCAGGATCCGGCCGGCCTGGTCTGTGTTGTAGCGCCCGCGGCGGATATTGTCCGCACCGACGCCGCTCAAGCTGGCCAAATTGAACAGGCCCACGTCGCGCGCTGGCATCTCGAGCGAGATAATGCCAACGAAAGCCCCTTCCGACGCCACATGGCGGGCGATCTGGAGTGCGAACGAGGTTTTCCCCGTTTTCGATCGCGCCCCCAGTATGTCAAGCGAGCCAGCGTGCAGCCCGCCCCACATCTCGTCGAGCGAGGCAATCCCGGTCATTAGTCCGATCGCCGTTCGCTCGCCGCGCTGCGCCGCCTCGGATTGGCTTACCGCGCGCTCTACCGCGGCCGCGAGGCCAACTCCCTGCCGGGTAGACGCGTCGGCTGCGACATCATCCAACTCGGATTGCGCCCACGCGCCAATCGCGCTCGCGTCCATCTCGTCTTGCGGATTGGTGGCGTAATAGGCACGGTCGTTGATCTCCTGCGCGATCTTGATCAGCCGGCGGCGCTGGTAGCAGTCGATAACTGCACGCGCGTAATCGCCGGCAGTGTCGATCCCCACCAGGCTGGCCAACAGGTGCGCGAGGTAGCCGCTCGCGCCGTGCTCCTGGCCAACGAACAACTGGCTGTTCTCGAACACGCCTTTCAGCGTCACGGCATCGACCTTGCGGCCAAGCGAGATCCGCCGCTGGCAAGCACGGAATATCTCTTGATTCGCGGTGTAGGCAAAGTGGTGGGCCTCAAGCCCGATGCAGAGATCCATGGCGCGGTTATTGGCTAGGATCGCGCCGAGGACGGCCGCCTCCGCCTCCGCATTGATCGGGGGTTCCACGGCAACGACATTAACCTGCCAGCCAGACCGAGGTAAGGCCGACGATGAGGGCGACGGTGATCGCCACCCGTTTCCATCGGATTCGAATCATCGGCTCTTCCCAAGTCCGCGATGACCAGTCCTCTGGTTCTTCCAGCATGTCCGTATCCGCTATGTAGATTCCCATCATTTTTATATCCTCTCTGTCAGAGGTTCTATGCCTGATTTTAGATAGTCAGGAGTCCTTTTGCCTCCAGGGCCACAACCCATCAGCACGCGCGGCGGACCTCGATTACCAGCCGAGGTTGGTCAGAAAACCGTTTGAAGACGTGGGCGTCCGTTACTTGGGCGTCGTCAACCCACACAATCCCCTTGAGCTGGTCGAGGAACTTTCCCACGTTATCCCAATCAGGCTTGCGCGTCGGGCGCAGCATCGACGGCACTGCCAGCGCCATAGCGCGGTTTTTCTTGCTCGTGGTCTTCGGCAGGCTCATGAAAATCTTCAGTCGAAGGTCGATCGGCCCGGTTAGAGGACCTTCGCCCTTCATCGCCTGCACCGCGCCATCGCGGATCACCGCCGCTTCGTTCCTGGTGTCAGTCGGGGTGTAGGCCATCGCGAACGGCTTGCCGGTTTTCTTCGAGATGATCGCCCGCGCATGCACCTTCCGGCCCTTCGGCTCGCCCGGGATGACGATCTTCACGAGCGGGGGAGACTCGTCGCTCATTCCTCGACGACCTCCATCCCATCGTCCTCCTCGGTTCCCCGTAGAATGAGCGGAGCAACCCGATACTTAGCGGTCTCCTCATCCTCCGCCACAACCTCTTGCATGTCCTCGCGCGTGTCGATCTTCAGCGCAGCGGGGAGCTTCCTCGGTCGGCCGCGGGCAGGCTTGGCGGGGATTTCAGCTTCGGCACCAGTTGCCATCTCGTCGGCGATCGCCCGCTGCCCGGTCAGGTAGCCGTTGACGAAATGCACGTGCTGCTCAGTGCCAGGCGGATAGGGATTGGTATCGCGGGATACCCCAGACCGGCCGGCGGTCGCCCCAAGGTCCTCGGCCTTCGCCAGATCCATCGTCGTCGCCTCGTGCGTGGTCGCCTCTTCCACGTCCAGCCGCGATAGCAGCTTGTCCTTGATCCCAGGGAGCAGGCCGGACAGATCCAGCATCTTCAGCTTCTCACGCTCGGCAATCAGAACCTCATCCGGATCGTCAAAGCGGACCTTCAGCGCATACGTGATGGCGTCGGTGTTGACGCCCATCTTGCCGTACCGCTTCAGGACATTGCGGTACTCGCCCAGCTTCTTATGGTGGGTCGCCTTCGCGCTCTCCTCCGCGATCTTCGCCTTCAGCGCCTCCATATACGCTTCTCTCTTTGTAAAATCGTCGCAATTCGAACCGCCTTCACTCGACATGTTTCCAACTTCTCCGCTGAACGATTGAAGATATAGTGCTACGAGGGACATTGTATTTGTGGCCAATCGACTCCTGGCTTTTGCCAGCCAAGGCCATCAGCCTGATCAAACGGACATCTTCTTCTGAAAATGGCGTTTTGTAATGAGACGCCCCCTTGCGGCAGAGCCCTCGTTCCCAAGCATCCGAGGTATTCTGTTCACGCGTCCCCTTGGACAGATGATTCGGATTTACGCACAGGGGATTGTCGCAGGAATGCAAAACGCAATCGAGGTCACCCAGCTCGTTGCCAGCCACCACAAACGAGACGCGGTGCGCGCGAAATACCTGATTGTTGGCTGTCACAAGGCCGTATTCCTCCCAAAAGGGTCCGGGCCACGGCCAGCACTCGTCTTCGTCGCCGACTATCACCTTCGATCTAAAGACGCACTCAGGGCTGCACCGTAAATGCACAGCGCCCGTGCGCGTGAATGGCTTTCCGCAATGGCGGCATGGCTCAATCCTGTCGGTTTTCCAAACCATCAGGTTGCTTCCCGTCGCTCATATTCGTTCCTAACTTCTGTGAACGCGTTCAGCACGGTCAGTGGATCGAGCCCCAGCTTGTCGGCGATCGGCTGCACCGCCTGCGCTGGCAGGCTGCTTCGGCCCTGGCAGATTCGCGAGAAGCGGAATGGATTGAGGCCAGCCGCTGCGGCGAGGTCCTGCTGGTGGAATTCTTTGAAATTGATAAATGTGCGAACGTGCATAGGCTGGATATAAACTCGCATATCTGTTTTAGCAAGGGGCTTGCGCTTTTCGGATGCGCTCGCTATCTGGGTTGGCGGAAGCAGGAGGAAATTAAGTGATGGAAATCTGGACAGCGCTGATCATCTTGACCGTGGCGTCGAACCCGATAGCAAACGCGGCCAAGGACGGTCCATTCGACGTCAATGTGGCGGCTCGAGCGACTCAGTCTGATCCATCGTTCCACATGAAAGGGCCTGACTCACCGGACTATAAAGTCCAGCGCCTGACCGGTGTCGAGGCCGACACGATAGTCAATATACCGGCTTCGACGACCATGACTTTCGATGGAAAGGATCTGTGCGATACGGCGGTGATGGCATTGGCCCAGCAAAACGGCGTCGCCAGCGCGTCGTGCGTGAGGACGAAGTGAGAGATTACGAATCCTCCCTCGGCCGCGAGCGTGGTCGGCCGCCGCGGGCAACCGCGACC
>JALYIW010000030.1 GCA_030775625.1 Pseudomonadota bacterium
GTACATAGCCCACATTGTCGCGGCTTCGACAAACTCCGGCCCTCGACATCAAAATGCTGAATCCTAGAGACAAGGAGACGCCGATCGCAACTTTAAATCTTAGGCTTGATTTACGCCGCATTGAAATTCGTCGAAAGCGCCTTCGCGCCGACACTGTCCTCGGGATCGGCACGGCAGCCCTGTTATTGTTACGCCTTCTTCGCAGTACTCGGCTGGAAGGAAATATTAGAATGGCGTATCCACTCACACCAGTAAAAATGGTCCTAGGCCAGCCGTGATCCCGTCATCATCGCGCTATCGACTGTTACAACAATGGCCGAAAATAGGAATATTGGTTACCTGTGCAAATCGCCATATACATGTTTTGCATTCTCCGTGTTCAGCGTTCTAGGCGGCGCATTATTAAAAGCTATTAAAGAAACGCCGGGAACTCGAAGGACAACCCGGGTCTCCCCCGATTGCAAGGACTCCAGCGCAAGGCAGGTGCCCCCAGCATTCGCTCCCCATGCACCATCATAGGGCGGTCCTTGCCGCAACTGGGTGCGCGATTGCGGTGCAATAGATGTAAGTCCATGATTGAGCATGGGCGATTCGTCTTGGCACGGATTTAGCTCAAATTGCGCACCAGGGGGGTTTTTGACCAACAAACCGTATGACGAAATGCAGTTGAGTGATGGCGCTGCCCGGCAGCACTACCGGCGCTATGCCCAATGGCTCGACGACCAGCCTGCGGACCGACTCGCGCAAAAACGCGCCGAGGCGGATGCACTCTTCCATCGCGTTGGCATCACCTTCGCCGTATACGGCCAAGAGGAGGGTGCCGAGCGGCTCATCCCATTCGACATCGTGCCCCGCGTGCTTCCACTCGAAGAATGGATCCGCCTCGAGACCGGTCTCAAACAACGAGTCCGCGCCCTCAACGCCTTCATTCACGATATTTACCACGAACAGCAGATTCTCAAAGCGGGCGTGATTCCACCAGAGCAGGTGCTCTGCAACTCCCAATACCGCCCCGAGATGCAGGGCGTGGACGTGCCTGGGGGTATTTATGCGCACATCGCCGGCATCGACATCGTGCGCGACGACGCCGGCGAATTCCGCGTGCTCGAAGACAATCTGCGCGTCCCCTCGGGCGTCTCGTACATGCTCGAGAACCGCAAAATGATGATGCGCCTGTTCCCCGAACTTTTCTCCGGCCACCGCATCGCCCCCGTCGACCATTACCCCGATGTACTGCTCGACAACTTACGCAGCGTCGCGCCCACCGGTGTCGCCGACCCCACGGTGGTTCTATTGACGGCAGGCGCGCACAACAGCGCGTATTTCGAACACGCCTTCCTGGCTCAACAAATGGGCATTGAATTGGTGGAAGGTCAGGATCTGTTCGTGCGTGATGAAGCGGTATTCATGCGCACCACCCAAGGCCCGCAGCGCGTCGATGTCATCTATCGCCGTATCGATGACGATTTCCTGGATCCTCTGGTGTTCCGCCCCGACTCCATGCTCGGGGTGCCCGGATTGCTCACCGCCTACCGAGCCGGCCGCATTACCATCGCCAATGCCATCGGCACCGGCGTCGCCGACGACAAATCGATTTACCCCTACGTGCCCGAGATGATCCGCTTTTATTTGGGTCAGTCCCCCATCATCGGCAACGTCCACACGTGGATTTTACGTCGCGAGGAAGACAAGAACTACGTCCTGGCACACCTGCCCGATCTCGTCGTCAAAGAGGTTCACGGCGCCGGCGGCTATGGCATGCTCATCGGACCCGCCGCCACCAAGGCCGAAATCGACATCTTCCGCAAGCAAATCATCGCCACGCCCGAACGCTACATCGCCCAGCCGACCCTGGCCCTGTCGACGTGCCCGACCTTCGCCGACGCGGGGCTTGCGCCCCGTCACATCGACCTGCGGCCATTCGTGCTCTCCGGCCGCGATGTCACCATCGTCCCCGGCGGCCTGACGCGGGTCGCTCTGCGGGACGGCTCTCTGATCGTAAATTCCTCTCAAGGCGGCGGCACCAAAGACACTTGGGTGCTGGAAAGCTGATGCTCAGCCGTACCGCCGATCACCTCTATTGGATGTCGCGCTACATAGAACGCGCTGAAAGCCTGGCGCGCCTCGTCGACGCCCACTATCGCATGTCCCTGCTGCCGCATTCCGGCGAAACCTTGGCGCAATCCCTGACCGCGACCATGGCCGCGCTGCAAATGGAAGAGGCCTACAAGGAACACCACGAGGCCATCGAGCCGCGCGCCGTGTTCGAGTTCGTCAGTCTCGATCGCGAATACAGCGGCAGCATCTTGAGCTGCCTGCGAGCCGCCCGCGAAAATGCCCGCGCCGTGCGCGGATCCCTCACCTCCGAGCTCTGGGAAACCCTCAATTCGACCTGGCTCGAAGCGCGCTCGCTCGTCGCCCGCCGCGGCACGCAAACCGACATCGGGCAATTCGTAGAGTGGGTCAAGGAGCGTTCGCATCTGACCCGCGGCGTCACCATCGGCACCATGCTGCGCGACGAAGCCTTTCACTTCACGCGCATCGGCACCTTCCTCGAGCGCGCCGACAGCACCGCCCGTATTCTCACCGCCCATCAGATAGACCTCGTCCCAGGCGCCGACGCCGACGTCGTCCCCGATCCTTATGAATGGAGCGTGCTGCTGCGCGCTCTCTCGGCTTTCGAGGTGTACCGGCGCGTCTACCGCGACGTCATCACCCCGTTCAAAGTAGCGCAGCTTTTGATCCTGCGCGACGACATGCCGCGCTCGCTCCTGCGGTGCTGCAAAGAGGTCTATCGAAACTTGACATCTGTCGCGAACGAACACTCCGCCGAGACCGAACGCCGCGCCGGCGAGATGCATGCCATGCTGCATTTCACTCGGATGGAAGAAATTACCGCCGGCGGTCTGCCGCAATTCCTCGAACGGTTTCTGGCTCGAGTCAGGGATCTCGGCGATCGTATCGCTTCAGACTTTTTGTTACCCCCAGCGGAGGCGTGAGCGCATGCAACTGCACATTCGGCACGAGACGTGGTACCGCTACGAACGGCCCGTCAAATACAGCGTGCAAAGTTTGCATCTGACGCCCCGTCGCGACGTGAGTCAGCGCGCCCTGACCTGGACGATCACCGCCCCCGGCCGGCGCCTCGAGCAAGTCGATGCCTACGGTAATATTTCGCATCTGCTCACCATCGAAGAGCCGCACCGCGAAATTCAGATTATCGTGCACGGCGTTGTCGAGACCGTCGACACCGAAGGCCGTCAGGATGACGGGACGCTCTCGCCCCTGGCCTATCTCGCGCCCACTCTACTCACCGCCCCGAATGATGACCTCAAAGCCTTTGCGAACAGTGCATTGGATAGGGTCACCGAGCCGCGCGCGCGTGCGCTGGCGCTGGCCGAAGCGGTATTCAGCGCCGTGCGTTACAAATCCGGAACCAGCGATGTCGCGGACACCGCGGCAGTGGCGTTCAAGAGCGGGGAGGGCGTTTGCCAGGATCACGCCCATGTCTACCTCGCCTCTGCGCGCGCAGTGGGCATTCCGGCCCGTTACGTCAGCGGCTATTTATTCACCGGTGACGCCAGCGATGCCGCCAGCCACGCCTGGGTCGATGTCTGGCTAGGCGCCGAGATCGGCTGGCAAAGCATGGATGTCACGCACAAGCGGCCCGCCGTGCGCAACTACTGCCGACTTGCCGTCGGCCGCGACTACCTCGATGCCGCGCCCGTTCGCGGCGTGCGCCAGGGCGGCGGCGGCGAGAAAATGGTAGCCAACGTCCTAGTTGCCGAATCGGCCCAACAGCAATAGAGCCGCTCCGCAGCCCCAGTAGTTCGGGCAAACGCTCGTCGTACATGTAGAATTTCGCCCCATGACCTATTGTGTCGGCCTGCTCCTCGATACCGGCCTCGTGATGCTTTCGGATTCACGGACCAATGCCGGTGTCGATCAAATCAATACCTTTCGCAAAATGGCGACGTTCCATCGCGCCAACGACCGCGTGTTGGTGCTGCTGTCGGCCGGCAACCTCGCCATCACCCAAGCCGTGGTCAACCTCTTGCACGAAACGCCCGAAGGCACCGACCAACCCGCCCGCATTTTCCGCGCCTCTAACATGTTCAATGCCGCACGCGTGGTTGGCGACGCTCTGCGAGAAATCTTTACCCGCGATGCGAAAGCACTCGAAGAACTCGGCCACGAATTCAACGGCACCTTTATCTTGGGCGGCCAGATCAACGGCGAAGAACCGCGCATGTTCCATATCTATTCCGCCGGAAACTTCATCGAAGCCTCCGCCGACACGCCCTACTTTCAGATCGGCGAGTCGAAGTATGGCAAGCCCATCATAGATCGCGTGATTTCACGAAGCAGCAGCCTAGCGCAAGCAGCCAAATGCGCCCTGATTTCCATGGACTCGACCATTAGGTCGAACCTCTCCGTCGGCCCCCCGCTCGATCTCGCCATCATTAGACGCGACGAATTCAAACTCGCCGCCCATATGAGCATCGATATGGACAATGAATATTTCACCATGATTCGCACCCGCTGGGGCTTCGCACTGCGCGAGGTGTTCAGCGAGTTGCCCAATCCCAACTGGTAGGGGCGTGGGCGCTAAGCCCGAACTCTCTCGCGCACAGTCGGTTTAGTTGGCACTCCTTAACTTCTAACGCAGCAGCCGGTCCAGCACCGGCAAGGGTACCGCCCCTTCGCGCAACGCGCTTTCGTGGAATTGCTTGAGCTTGAATCCGGCTCCCTGTTGGGCCTGATAGTGCTCGCGTACCGCGAGCCAGCCCTTATAGCCGGCATAATAGGTTGGCAACTGGCAGGACGACAATTTGGCGCGCTGCAATTTGGCGGTTGCCTCCTCAATTTCCTGATAGGTTTGCTTGGTCATGAGATCGAGCGCTTCCTGATCCGTCATGCCCATGGTCTGCAGGCGCACATCCAGAATCGTATTAGCAAGCACGCGCAACAGTTGCTTTTGCAAGGTCAGTCGGTACCCCGGCGAATCGGCCAAGTAACCTTGTTCCGCCATGAGTTGCTGGCTGTACACGGCCCAGCCTTCGATATACGGACCGTTACCGTAGATATTCCGCAGCAAACGCCGCGCCTGCGGCTTGACGTCATTGGCAAACTCGGCTTGAACATAGTGCCCGGGCATCGCCTCGTGCACGGTCAGGTGCTGCAGACCTGAATCGTTGTACTCGCGCAATTTCGAATCGATGCGTGCCTGCGGCCAGTCGCTCGGAATGGGTGTGATCCAAAAAAAAGCCCCCAGCTGCGGCTCCAGCGGCGGCGCCGGATTGAAACCGCCGACCCCGTACGAGCCACGCATGAACACCGGCGTCTCGATGACTTCGAGATTGGCGCGCGACGGCATCGTCAGCAAATCCTTGGCCTTGACGAACGCGGTCGCACTCACCAAGGCTTGTTTGGCCGAGGGCATGAAGCTCTGCGGCGACGCATGCTGGCGCGCCACATCGGCGAGTGCCTGTTCCACCGTCTTGGGCGCAGCCAGCCGTACAATCTCCGCGCGAGCGATGACTAAGTCGGCCTCGGCTTCCGCCAACAAAGCTTGTGGCGTTTTGCCCGTCTCCAGCACTACGCGGAACTTCTTGGCGTAGCGGCTCTTCCCCAATCGCCAATCACTCACATTTCTCGCCAGATTGTCTTCCATCCAGCGGTTGAAACCGCGCAGCGCCGCGCTGGCCGCCGCTGCCGCCTGGTCATAGCGCATGCGCTCTCCGGCGGGACAGTCATCGCGGAGAGTCTTATCGATCAGCGCCATATTGCCCGAGTTCTCGTCTTGTGCGACCCGATTCCAAATCTCGGGGGAATCCTGCAAATTTGCTTCGGCTTGCCGGATGAACTCCGGAATCTTGCTCAAGCGGCTGATGATGTGGCGATAGCGCTCCGGTGCGGGCGCATATTGCAGCACGTAAGGGCTGTAAAGCGCGTCGCCGATGAGTTCGACATACATCGTCGGGTTATGACGGTAGCCCTGAATCTCATCCTGCTCCAGGCGCGTCGCGCCCAGCGCGTCGTGCATGATCTCGACGTCGGCACGCTGCTCCGGGTCGAGTGCTGCGGCATCGAGCGCCGCTAGCCGATGTTCGATGTCGCGTAAAAAACTCTGTGAGGCAGCGATTCCCTCCGGGCTGAAATCATCCAACGCGTCATCCAAGGTGATTTCGTTATGACGATGATAGCCAACGCCGGTGGCGGTAATCGGCGACAGCGCCAGAGTGCCGAATACGAAATCTCCGACCAGCTTCTCGAAGGGAGCGTCGGACGTCGGCGCATTCGCGCTCGTGGTTGACGCGCTGACAGCCAAGGATGCGACACAACCCAACGTCGCCGCCACGCAAACTCGCTTCAGAGTTTTCATAGCCTATCTTCGAACAAAGGAGGGTCGCGAGTCCAGCACTCGCCACCCACGCGCCCATGTCGCGCGATATCACTATTTTTTAAGCCTTTTCGATTCGCACCATCTCGGAGGGTGATGCGCCTTCCAGCAGCGCCGCCGACAATTCGATGCGCGCCACCAGCGTCGAGCCACCGCTGGGTTTCTGGTACACCTCGACGGTTCCAGCAAGCGCTCGAATTCTATGCCGCATCGAAGCCAGGGTTGTCGCCGCTGCCGCCTGCTTGTCGCCGGCTGCATGCGGGGATCCATCGTCGGAAATACTCATGCAAAGCATTCCATCGGCCACGTCGATATGCAACGACACGGCAGTCACGTCTTGCCGGTTGAAACTCATTGCCAACGCCTCCTGCGCGATCCGAAAAAGTCCGATCGATGCCTCGGGTCCAAAGTGCAGTTCAATATTAGGATAGCGCTCTTCGCACACGGTGCCGGAGTCGAGACGCTGCCGCTTGCATTCCCATTTGAGTGCGGCGACTAAACCAAAATTATCCAGAATGCTGGGCCGTAGTCTTTCGATAATCCGGCGCTTCAAGTCAATCGCGGACTCCAGAGTTTCCTTTACCCGCTTCAGCCGCTCGCGGGCCGGTACATCCCTAGGGGAATCTAATTGTTGCACGGAAGCGAGATCCATGACGGCGGCCATCATCAAGCCCCCCAAATCATCATGCAGTTCGCGAGCCAGTGCAGCCTTGTCCATTTCGGCGGTGGCTTGGAGATGACTTATCAGCAACTCGGCCGCTGTCAGAGGTGCTTCAGGGAGTGTATTCACTGGCAATACCCCTACGTTGCTGCCGACGCGGTTTGCGGCTTTGCAATGCGTTCAGCACGCGCACCAACACCATGCACAACGCAATCCATTCAAACGCCGCCTTGAATCTATTCATGTGCCCCGGCTGACGCACACATGCCTCAATGGTAGTTACATCGGGAGCATAGATTAACCACTGGCGGCCACTAGAGCCGCGGGCCTAGCGTTTACGTAAGAGACCGCCTACTCGAATTGCCATCATTGCCAGCCGGCTGCGATGCAAGCAGCATATGTAACCTTAAGTTGTTCAAGGATAATGTATGGATCTGGGAATACGCGGTCGCAAGGCGATCGTCTGCGCATCCAGCCAGGGACTCGGCAAGGCGTGCGCCCAAGCGCTCGCCGAAGCGGGCGTGTCGCTGGTCATCAACGGACGCAATCGCCCTTTGCTCGCCCAAACGGCCGAGGAAATCCGAGAAAGCACCGGCGCCGAGGTCACACCCGTTATCGCCGATGTTTCGACCCCCGACGGCCAAACAGCGCTGCTTGCGGCCTGCCCCTCGCCCGACATCCTTATCAACAACAACGGTGGACCGCCGTTTCGAGATTTTCGCGAACTCGATCGGCAGGCCATGTTGTCCGGAGTCACCATGAACATGGTGACTCCCATCGAACTGACTCAAAAAGTCATCGGCGCCATGGCGGAACGCGGTTTCGGAAGAATCGTGAATATCACCTCCATCAGCGTCAAAATGCCGGTGGCCGGGTTAGACCTGTCCAGCGCCTCACGGGCGGGACTCACATCATTCCTCGCCGGCGTCGCCCGCGAGGTGGCCGACAAGGGGGTTACCATCAATAATATTTTACCGGGCTACTTCGACACGCAGCGTCTGCGCGACGGTTTTGCGGTCGATTCCCGCAAAAGCGGCAAACTTGAATCAGAGATCGCCGCGCACGCGGCCGGGGCAATTCCGGCCAAGCGCTTCGGCTCAGTGAGAGAGTTCGGCCAAACCTGCGCCTTTATATGCAGCGTGCATGCTGCCTACATGACCGGCCAGAACATTCTATTGGACGGCGGATCTTATCCGGCCGCGTTTTGAAATACGCATGCAACTAACGCGAAGGTGGGCGCATTGCATCGACCTCCAGTTCGCTGAGGATTCTCCATTGACCCTTGCCGAGTTCCCCTAGAGACAGCGGCCCGATCGCTACCCGCACGAGTCGCACCACCGAGACGTCGAATGCCGCCAGCAATCGACGTATCTGTCGGTTGCGGCCCTCGTCGAGCACGATCTGAAGCCACGAGTTCTTCGTGCCGATGCGCACACAACACGCAGAGACCACCTTCAAACGATCGCCATCCACCAAGGCGCCCCGCTCGAGATTCTCTAATAATGCAGGGTCCGGTAAACGATCGATCTGCACTTGATAGGTTTTGGACGGCCCCGATTCCGGATCGGTGATGCCGGCGGCCCAGGCCGGATCATTGGTGAACAGCAACAACCCTTCGCTTGCCTTGTCCAGTCGTCCCACCGGCGCCAGCCACGGCAAGCCAGCCCCTTTCAAGCAGTCATATACGGTGGCTCGGTCGCGCTCATCCTTCGCCGTGGTCACCAAGCCGCGTGGCTTGTTCAGCATTAACACCAGCCGCGCCGCGGGAGTCGCATCAAGGCCCGCAACTCGTATTTTGTCCACGCCCTGCCTTACCGGGAACTCGGCATCCCACACCACGCGGCCATTTACTTGCACCCGGCCGGCGCGCACCCACCGCGCAGCTTCGGTCCGGGATCCCAATCCGAGCTTCGAAATGACACGCGCCACGCCATATCGCGGCACGGCATTCATGTTGCGTTCCAGCTTCATTGCCGGCAAAACGAACCATTGGTCAGCGTCAGCGCTGCGCTTTTTCCCGCTTTTCGCGAACAGGTCCACAGCGGTGAGGTCCCATCATTCATGTGTTATTTCCTGCGGTGCTGGTGGCGATGATGGATATCCGGGTAGTGCGGATGCTCGTGATCCATCACATCGTGCACATGCGAATGCGAGTGCGGTTCCTGACCCTGCCATTCGTCGTCGTGCGAATGCTGGTGATGGATGTCATGGCGATGTGGATGCTCGTGAGCCAGGGTCGGATGATGGTGCCTGTGCCCATGCCTTTCGCTGAGATGCAGCCATACCCCCGCCGCCATCAAAAGTCCGGCCACTGTCAAACTGCCGGATAGCGGCGCACCCAAGGCCACCGCCAGCGCGGCGCCGATGAAAGGCGCCAGCGAAAAATACGCCCCGGTTCGCGCGGTCCCCAAATTGCGCAGAGCAATAACGAACAGGGTCAGACTCAATCCGTAGCCGGCGAACCCCAGCATTCCAGCCCGCAGCGCGGTCCCGGCGTTTGGCATGGGTGCACCGAAGCCCAGGGCCAGTGCCACGCTGATCGGCCCTGCGATGATCCCTTTGGCGCAGGCAATCACCATGGCATCGCTCACCGACGCGTTACGCGTAAAGTTATTGTCGACCGCCCACGCCAGGCACGCCCCGGCGATAGCCAAGGGTCCGGCAAAACCGCTGGCGCGCATTACCGGGCCAACCGACAGCACCACGCCGCCGGCGATGATCAGGGCCATGCCGAGGGCAATTCGCCGATCAAAATTCTCTTTGAAGACGAACCATGCCAACAGTGCAGTAAAAACGCCTTCCAAGTTCAATATCAGCGAGGCGGAAGCCGAGTCCGTCAGCCGCAGTCCATACATCAACAAATACGGGCCGACGGCGCCGCCGAAAAAGGTGGCACCGAGCAACCACAACCCGTTCCTGCGCCCGGGCCAGGTGATGCTCGCGCGTCCGCCGCCAAGCGCGCGCGCCGCCAACAGTATGGCCAGACCAATGCCCGAACCCGTGTAGAGCAGCCCGGCCAGCAACAGCGGCGACGCCTCGCCTACCAATGTTTTAGCGATCGGCGTACTGATGCCGAACAATAAGGCGGCGCCTATTGCCGCCCAAATTCCCATAGTCATTCACGTGCCCGGTGTCGCGGAATTTCTTTCAGCGCCGCCCCATGCTAGGCGACTCCCGCGGCATGTGTGAAAGCTTTGGCATGACCCTTTGGCCACCGGCCCCCCACCGCCCATCACAAGGTCCAATACTTTGCGAATGTATAAGTGCGTAGCGCCAAACAGTATCCGCGAAACATGCCCTCTGCGGTGAGCGGCAATTGAGTTCTGCGGCATTCTGCCATCACGAGGGAACCCTCAAGGCCATCTTGAGTCCCACCTTCGGCTGCCCGATGGAGCACTATTGAAACTTTGTCACAGGATTGAAGGCTAATGACCCAAAAACCTGCGCCGCCGACCGGCGAGCAGAATCTCAGTAATTCAAGGTATCGACCGACTCCCAGCGCCGTCCCGGCCATCGAGCAAGCGCGTCCCCTGCCCATCGAATCCGATCCCGTCATGCGAGCCGCGCGTGAAGCCGTCCTCGACAGTTCGACGTGGATAGTCCCTTTGCAGCAGGAAATGGCGCGCGTCATCGTCGGTCAACGGCCTCTCCTCGACCGACTTTTGATCGCGCTGCTCACCAATGGGCATGTGTTATTGGAAGGCTTTCCTGGCCTCGCGAAAACTCTGGCATTGAAGACCCTGGCCGGTTGCATCGACGTGCGCTTCAAGCGCCTGCAATTCACGCCCGACATGCTGCCCGCCGACATCGTCGGCACCATGATTTACAGCCCGCAGGACGGCGCCTTCCGCACCAAGCACGGCCCCATCTTCAGCAACCTGATTCTCGCCGACGAAATCAATCGCGCGCCCGCCAAGGTGCAAAGTGCACTGCTCGAGGCCATGCAAGAACGACAGGTCACCATTGGCGACGAGACCTATCCCCTGCCCAATCCCTTTCTGGTCCTCGCCACCCAGAATCCCCTGGAACAGGAGGGCACCTACCCCTTGCCGGAAGCCCAGATCGACCGGTTCATGATGAAGGTATTGGTCACCTATCCCAACCGCATCGAAGAGCGCGCCATCCTGGATGCCATGGCCACCACCGAACCGATGAAAGCCGTGCGTCCAGTCGTCTCGCCGCAGCAGATCGTGGCCGCCCGCCACGTCGTCAACACCCTGTACCTGGATGACAAGATCCGCAACTACATCGTCGACCTGGTGCTCGCCACTCGTCCGCCCTATGCCGCCTCTTCGAACATCGGCGGTTACATCCAGACCGGCGCCTCGCCCCGCGCCACCATCAACTTAACCCTCGCGGCGCGAGCCATGGCATTTCTCAACGGACGCCACTTCGTCATCCCCCAAGACGTCAAAGCCATCGCCATGGATGTGCTGCGCCATCGGGTTTCCGTGACCTACGAAGCCGAAGCCGAAAGCGTCACCTCGGAGGACGTGGTACAGAAAATTCTCGATGCCTTGCCCGTGCCCTGACACCCATGCCCGCTGACACGACGAAATCCACCAAAGCCATCATGAGCGGCATGCGGCAACTGGAAATCCGCACCCGCCGGATGGTCAACGACAGCCTCGCCGGCGAATACCACTCCGTGTTCAAAGGCCGCGGCATGGATTTCGACGAGGTGCGCGAATACAGCCCCGGCGATGAAGTCCGCACCATCGACTGGAACGTCACCGCCCGCGCCGGACGCCCCTTCGTCAAAAAATTCACCGAAGAGCGCGAACTCACCATTCTGCTGCTGGTCGACATCAGCGCCTCCGGCAATTTCGGCTCCGCCGCTCTCAGCAAACGCGACCTCGCCGCCGAGCTCGCCAGCGTCCTCGCCTTCTCCGCGATTCGCAACAGCGACAAGGTCGGACTGCTGCTCTACACCGATCGCGTCGAACGCTACCTGCCCCCCAAAAAGGGCCGCCGCCACGTGCTGCGCGTGGTACGCGACATTCTCTACCATTCCCCCGAAGGCCGACTCACCGACACCGTCAAGGCACTCGACGTGGTCAATCATGTGCTGCACCGCCGTGCCATCGTGTTCCTGATCTCCGATTTCCAGTCGCCCGCAGATCCCGCCAAGAGCCGCCGTGAATTACGCCGCGCCATGCGCCAGACCAATCGACGCCACGACCTCATCGCCGTGCACGTCGAGGATCCACGAGAAAAGGAGCTGCCCAACGTAGGCCTGGTCGCCCTCGAAGACGCCGAGTCCGGAGAAATCATCGAGCTCGATACCGCCAGCGCCGCCGTCCGCAAGCGCTTCAAAGAGTTGTCCATCGAGCGCTCGAGAAAAATGCTCAACGACTTTCGCTCCGAGGGCGTCGACACCTTGGAGCTGAAGACCGACTCCCCCTACATGCCCGCGCTGCAACGGTTTTTTAAGACGCGTGAACGCCGGCGCATTTCGCAGCGCGTGTGATTAGATCCTTCGCCATGTTGCCGTCGAGCCAGAGTATCCCCCTCTCTGCCCCTCGGGTCGTCGACTTGCTGACGAGGGTGTTGCTGATGATGGCGCTGTTGGTATGTTCATCGATGATCGCGGTCCGCGCGGCCAGTGCCGACCCTGGTGCCCAAGCGAATCCGGGTTTCACTTCCGTCCCCGGCCGCGCGGCTCCGTCAAACGAGGCGTCCGCGGAAGACATCCGCGACATTCGCGGACCCAAAGCCGTATTCCCCGCTTGGATAATCCCGACTCTGGTCGCACTCGTTGCAGCGCTCGCCATCGCTGCCTACGCCTTCTGGCGCTGGCAGCGCCGTCGGCGACCGGTCCGTCCGTTGCTGCCCTTCGAAATTGCCTTACAGCGCCTCGAGGAAATCCGCGCCCTCATGCAACCCGCGCGTGTGCGCGAGTTCTCCATCGCCATTACCGATATCGTCCGCGCCTACATCGAACAGCGCTTCAATGTCACTGCCACCCACCGCACCACCGAAGAGTTTCTGCATGACCTGCTGAACTCCTCGCACACGACGCTCGCCTCGCATCGCGACCTGCTGGCAGAGTTTCTGCAGCAATGCGATCTCGCGAAGTTCGCCGGCATGTCATTGTCGCAACGGAACATGGAATCGCTGCACGGTAGCGCCCGCGCCTTCGTGCTCGAGACGGCCCAGCCAGAGGTCGTCGCGGACGGCGCAGCCGCCACGGAGGAAACGAGTGTTTCGCTTCCTGCAACCTGAGTGGCTGTGGCTTTTGGCTCTGCTCCCCCTCGTCATGTTCTGGCGAGGTCGGCGCGGGCCCATCGCCGCCATCGAATTCTCCGATGTCGGCATGGCGCGCGAAATCGCCCGCTTCGGCCGCAGCCGCGTCGCGGGCTTGCTATGGCTTCTGCCCATCCTCGCCGCGGCGCTCATGATAGTCGGCCTCGCACGCCCGCAGCGCGCGCACAGCCGCACGGAGGTGACTGCCAACGGCATCGACATCGTGCTGGGGCTGGACGTCTCCGGATCCATGCAAGCATTGGACTTCGAAGTCGACAATCAGCGCGTCAACCGCATCGAAGTCGTCAAGTCCGTGGTGTCGAAATTCATCGACGAACGTCCCAATGATCGCATCGGCCTGATCGCGTTCGCCGGTTCCGCGTACCTCGTCAGCCCTCTGACTCTGGATCATGACTGGCTGCAGCAAAATCTGGAACGCGTCAGCACCGGCGCGGCCGACGACGGCACCGCCATCGGCATGGCCATTGCCGCCGGCGTCAATCGGCTGCGCACCACCAACGCCAAATCCAAAGTGGTCATCCTGCTCACCGACGGCATGAACAACACCGGCAAGCTCTCGCCTCTGGCCGCGGCCGAAGCCGCGAAGGCCCTCGGCATGAAGATCTACACCATTGCCGTCGGCGTCCGCGGCAGTGCGCCGCTACCCGTCAAAGACGAAGCCGGCAATACGCGCATCGTCATGGCCAAGGTCGATGTCGACGAAAAAACTCTCAAGACCATTGCCGATGAGACCGGCGGCACCTTCTACCGCGCCACCGACACCGAGTCCCTGCGCAAGATCTACGAGCAAATCAACCGTCTCGAGAAAACCGCGCAGACCGTGCAAAAGTTCGAGCGTTACGACGAATTGTATTCATGGGCGCTGATCCCCGCCGCGGCCATTCTCGGATTCGGTTTGCTGCTGCAGCAGACTCGCTACCGGAGACTGCCGTGACCTTCAGTCATCCTGCTTGGTTGATCGCGGGAGCGTTCGCCTGCCTCGTGCTGCTCTGGATGTGGCGGCGCTACGATAAGCGCCAATATGCCGAGCTCGCACGCTTTGTCTCCGGCCATCTGCGCGAGCAGCTGACGCAATCCGTGTCCGTCGCGCGCCGGCGCGCGCGACGCGGCTTGATGCTCGCCGCCGTTGCCTTGCTGTTCGTCGCACTGGCGGGACCGCTGCTCGGATTTCGCTGGGAACTGGTCAACCGCCACGGCAACGAAATCATCTTCGCGGTGGACACCTCCCGCAGCATGTCCACCCCCGACGTCAAGCCGGACCGCCTCACCCGCGCCAAATTCGCCATCGATGATTTCACCAATAAGCTTGACGGCGACGCGGTGGGCCTGGTGGCCTTCGCCGGCAGCGCTTACCTGGTCTGCCCCATCACGCTAGATTACGGCGCTTTCCACGAATCCTTGAGCGCCCTCGACACCAACACCATTCCCCGACCGGGCACCAATATCGCAGCTGCCATTCGTGAAGCGCAAATGACCCTACAGCGTCGTCCGGGCGCCGACAAGGTCCTGATCCTGGTCACTGACGGCGAAGATCTCGAAGGCGATGCGCTGCTCGCCGCCAAGGCGGCGGCGAATCAGGACGGACTGAAGATCTACACCATCGGGGTAGGCACTCCCAGTGGAGATCTCATTCCGCTGTCTACAGGTCAGGCAACCGCTTTCGTGAAGGACGATGCCGGCAACTTCGTGAAATCAAAGCTCGATGAGGCGGCGCTCAAAGACATTGCGAGTGCCACCGGCGGCCTGTACGCACCGCTTGGCGCTCAGGGCGAAGGCTTCGACACGCTTTATAAATTGGGTCTCGCACCCATGCTCAAACACGACATCGCCTCACGCCGGCAAAAGATCTACACCCAGCGATTCCAGTGGCCCCTCGCGGCATCGTTGGCAATGCTGCTACTCAGTTTACTGGTGGGTAACCGCCGACGAGTGCCCAAACCCAAAGCGGTTCGCGCGCGCAAGGCCGGCTCCTCCGTCCCCCGTGCGGCTGCGGTTTCCGCCCTCATCGTGTTCTTCGCCCTGTCTCTGTTATTGGGCAGTCATCGGGCGCGTTCGTCGACCAGCAGCGCACAAGACGCCTATGTGAAAGGCGACTTTGCCACCGCGGCCCGCGACTACGAAGCCGCCGCAAAGCGCGACCCGAACCAACCCGTGCTGCAGTTCAATCGAGGAACCGCCGCTTATCGCGCCGGCCAGTTTCCACAGGCGGCGCAAGCTTTTCAAGAATCCATCACCCGCGCGCCCGCGAGCGACCCCAAACGATTGCGCGACCAACAAGACGCCTACTACAACTTGGGCAACACTCTGTATCGCAGCGGCCAGCAAATCGAAAAGAGCTCCCCGCCAGAAGCAATCAAAACTTGGACCGAGGCCGTCAAAGCCTACGACACCGCTCTGCAATTGCGTGCCGACGATGCCGACAGCAAATACAACCGCGACCTGGTGAAACGCAAAATCGATGCCCTGAAGCAAAACCAGCAGAACCCGCCGCAAGGACAGGGACAAAACGACCCAAACCAAAAAGGCCAGCCCAATCAGCAGCAATCGCCGCAACAAAGCGGCGGCGCGCCCAAGCCCGACTCTCAGCAACAGCAACCGCCACCACAGCAGCCTGGTCAGCCGAATCAACAGCCACCTCAGCAACAACCCGGCCAGCCCAACCAAGCTCCGCCGCCGAAGTCACAGCCGGGCCAAGGACAGCCCAAGCCGGCATCGGGTAACCTCCCCGCGCAGGATCAATCGGGCGCGGATGAAGCCGATGTGCCACGCGCGCCGGGGCAAATGAGCCGCGACGAAGCGCGTCAATTACTCGACTCCGTGAAGAGCGACGAAAAGCGCGCACTCGGTCCTCCGGCAGCGATCAACGATGCTTACTCACCACCTCCGGACAAACCCAAGAGAGACTGGTGACATGACTGCGGCTCGGAAGCGCCCACCAATTCACAGATGCGCACGGCTCGCCGGCTTGGCAATGTATGCTCTCGCATTGAGCCGAGTCTGGTCAGCCGCGCCTGCAGTGGATGCGACCATTGAGCCCGCGCAAATCTCCGTCGGCGAATCGGCCCAGTTGACGGTCATGGCCTCCGGCAGCGGCACGCTCTCTGTACCTCTGCCCGTTGTCTCTGGATTGGAGTTCCGCGTGGGCGGCCAATCGCGCAGAGTTCAGATCATCAATGGGGCGGCCATTTCCTCAACCTCGACCATCATTCGCGTCACCGCCGAAGTTCCCGGCATATTCACCATTCCGGGAGTCACGCCGAACTCACCGTCGCTCGTACTGCGTGTGAATCCTGCGGGCAGTTCCAGCAACTCCGCATTGCTTCCGCCCGGCAATGCCCCCCTCCTTCCCGGCGGCTCCCTGCCTAACGGCATTCGCCTGTCGCCGGACGGCTCGGCCTTCATTCGCTTGGAGTTGCCCAAGCGAGACATTTTCGTCGGCGAAAGTATTCCCGTGGAAATTCAAGTGGGCATGCGCCAGGGATTTGCCGGAATAAACGGCCTGCCGACGCTCAATAGCAGCGACTTCACCCTCAACAATCTTTCGCAGCAACCCGAACAGTCAGAACGAACCATCGATCGCAAACCCTTCACAGTGGTCACCTGGCGCAGCCTAATCGCGGCCGTGAAACCCGGTGCCTACTCGCTGACCGTCGAAGCGCCGTTGCGAGTACGTATACGCACCCAACCGGAGCGCGACTCGCTGCTCGATGATCTGCTCGGCGACCCCTTCATGCAGAACTTCTTTGGCGCCAGCGTCATGAAAGACATCGTCGTGGCCAGCCCCCCGGCGGCACTCACCGTCCTGGCACTCCCCACCGAAGGACGGCCGAAGGACTTTAGCGGCGCGGTAGGTGAATTCAAGATCGCCAGCGACGTATCGTCGCCCACGGCCACGGCAGGCGATCCCCTGAGTGTGCGCATGCACGTTACGGGCAACGGCAATTTTGATCGCGTCGACAGCCCGATGCTCAGCGGCGACAGTCAATGGAAAACCTACCTACCCAAAGCAACGTTCAAGTCGGCTGACCCTACCGGCTATAAGGGCGACAAGATCTTCGAACAACCGCTGATCGCTACGCGCCCGGGCACTCAAACCATCCCCCCCCTGTCGTTCAGCTTTTTTGATCCCACGACGCGGCGCTACCAGACCGCGCGCAGTTCTCCTTTGAAAGTCACCATTTTGCCGTCGGTTGCGGATACCGCTCCCGGCTCAGATCCTGCCGCGGCGGGCCCCCGTACGCAGAGTTCCGCGACCGCACCAGACGCGCTGCGTCCGGACCATCCCGCGAGGGGACCACTCGTCGGGTCCCTCGTCCCTTTGTATTTTCAGCCGCGCTTCCTGTTAATTCCTTCGTTCGTGGGGCTGCTATTCGCAGGTGCCTGGTTGACTCAATGGCGGCGCGACCGCAGGGCCGACGTAGCCCGCCTTGGCAACGAACAGGCCAAAGCGAAGCGGGATGCCGTCGTAAAGCAAATGCAGTCAGCCGTCGGCGACGCGGCCCTCTTTTTCAACTCGGCCCGCGCAGCGCTGCAGCAGACTCTGGGCACTCGATGGCAACTCGCGCCCGATGAAGTGTCGGTGGCCGAAATCGACTCGCGCCTGGGTCCCGATGGCGCAGATATTCGCCAGCTATTTGCGCTCGCGGACGAAGCCAATTACTCAGGGCATCAACTCAAAGCCCCTGACTTTGAGCGCTGGATACAAACCGTGCGCCGCCACATGACGCAGGAAAGCGCATCATGATTCGCCGCGCGCCATTCGCCGCACGCCTCGAGCGAGACTTACTCTGGTCGCTATCCTTACTCTGGTCTGTGTTCTTACTGATGGCTCCGGGCGTGGTAGCCGCCGTGCAAGCCACATCACCCCAACCCAATCAGTACTCCGCATCAACCCTCTACAATTTAGGCAACTCCTACGCGCGCGAGGGCAAACCAGGCATGGCCGTTCTCAACTACGAACGCGCGCGCCTGCTCGAGCCCAACGACCCCGACATTCGCGCCAACCTGCACCACGTTCGCGCCGCGGCCGGTCTCCCGCCTGAAACGCCCTCTCGGTTCGACCGCATCGCCAGACTGGCGAACCCCCTAATTTTGGCTTGGGCGGGGCTTGCCGGTTTGATTGTCGCCGGCCTGAGTACGCTCGCATGCAAGGCCTACCCACGACAACGCCTCAAACTCGGCGCCGCCGCCTTGATCGGCTTCTCGCTCTGCGCTGTGACCGTGTGCAACGCCATCGTCATGTGGCCCACGTTGTCCGGCGCGGTCGTGGTCACTCCCACCGCCGCGGTCCGCGTGTCACCGGTACCCATGGGTGAACCTCTGACCACTCTGCGCGAGGCCGAGATCGTCTCCATCAGCGCGCATCACGACAGCTTCATTCTGGTTCAAACCCGGACCGGCCTTCGCGGTTGGGTATCGAGTGAGAACATCGCTCCCGTGTTGCCTCCCGGAAGTTGAAGTGACCGGACCTAATGTTGCAGGCGCGCTTGATGCGACGTACTCTTTTGCTGCGTGGGACTGATTCAAGCGTACTCTTTAGCCCCCTGTGAATATTCTACTCATAGAAGACGATGCCGAATTATCGGCTTCTCTGCTCCGTGATTTTGAGGAGCAGGGCTGTGCCGTAGAGCGCTGTTCCGATGGCAGCAGCGGCTTGATCAACGCCTGCGAGCCGCATCATCAAGTGATCGTCTTGGACCGCATGTTGCCGGAACTTGATGGCTTGTCGTTGCTAAAGGCCCTCAGATCGCGCGGCATCGCCACGCCGGTAATTTATTTGACCACGATGAGCGGCATCGACGATCGGGTCGCCGGACTGGACGCCGGCGCAGATGACTATCTCACCAAACCATTCGCGTTCGCAGAGCTCCTGGCGCGAGTAAAAGTACTGTCGCGTCGAGCGGTGCAAGGCGGCGAAGCGACTACACGCTTGTCGGTCGGCACTCTAGATATGGATTTGCTCAAGCGCTCCGTCGAACGCGGCGGAGTTGCCATTCCCCTGTTACCGCAAGAATTCAGGCTGCTCGAATACTTCATGCGGCATCCCGATCGGGTAATCACCCGCACCATGCTGCTGCAGCATGTGTGGAATATTCATTTCGATCCACTGACCAGTGTGGTCGAAAGTCACATAAGTCGCTTGCGGACAAAAATCAATCTTGGGTGTACCATCGATGCGATCCAAACCATCCGCGGCGTCGGCTACAAATTTGTCACCGCCAACTAAACTCTTGCGTGAGATGCCCTGCTATGCGCTAGGCGCAGGAATGGCGAACAGCGGCGGCGATCACAATCGAAAAAATCCCTTCTCGGCTTCACGTAACGCGATAGCCATGCGCTGCGCCCACTCGGCCTGACCGGCTTGATCGCCCACCAAATCTTGGCGAATCTCAATTTCCACATGCGGCAGGCCGCGCGCCTCGCCATGGCGCGGAATGGTGTAGTCGGTCTCATCGCTGACGAAGTACGGTTCATTGTCTGCGATGGTCAAACTCGCATCACGGCGCAACGCGTCCAACGTTAGGCCGGCAAAGCGGCGATCACGGTTATACAGCACCGCGGCGTGCATTTCGCGGCGGACGCCATGATAGACATCCGTCATACTGTGCTGCGCAACCAGAATGGTCGGGCGCGCGGCCGCTGCCCTTTCATTGAGCAACCCACGTACATGGTCGTGATAGGGGTCAAAGATCTCCGTGCGGCGCGCGGCGATTTGGGCGCCGTCGAGCGCGAGATTGCCCGGGATCGCGCTCGCCTCGCTCAACTGGGGGATCGATGACGCCACTGTCGGATCGCGGTTGCAATCGATCACCAGGCGTGAATAATTCTGCGCCACCAAGGTTGCATCGAGCGCCGCTGCCACTCCCATTGCCACGCCCAAGGCTCCAATGTCCCAAGCGATGTGACGCCGTAACTCGGATGCGGCAAGCCCTAGGCCATTCAATCGCCGAGGGATACGCGGACTGGCGTGATCGACCACGATGACAAAATTCGATTGTCCCCGGCGACCGACCTCCATGAAGGGCGGGGGTTCGTCTGCGGCAAGCAGTCGATAGGGCCCATCCTGCGCGCTCACTTCGACTTGTTCGTTCTTCGCCAGGCGTGGACCTTCGCATTCCGAGGCCGATGATGGGGCACAATGCTCGTTAGTGTACCGGACTAATCAGATGTGCATCATCCGCCTCAGTGGAGTTGATTCGCGGACTGATGGTATGCGCCTGCATCCAGGCTGAATTAAATGATTGAATCGTGGCCTTGGCTTCGACGACGCCGCCCTGTAGCCAGGTCTGATAGTCGCGGCGCCGCAAGATCGCCGGCATGCGGGCGCCGGGACCGGCAATGCCGGCCAACAACTCATTGGCCGGTACCCGCACGACTGTACAGCTTTCAATGACGTCGTCGTCTTCCTCGTTGACGGATCGATCCCACACGGCAGCCAAACCAAACACCGCCCGATTGTTCAAACGAACGAAGTAGGGCTGGCGATAATTCCCGCGCGTGAGCTGCCACACATAGAATCCGGCGACCGGCAAAATGCAGCGTTGACCGCTCAGCCAGGGTGTTCGGAAAATATTGGAACGTTCGATCCGCGCCATGTCGGCATGCACAGTGCGCCTGCCCGTCGGCTTTCCATCCGCCCATGATGGGATCAACCCCCAGCGAATCATCAATCCCTCGGTATGACCATCGTAAAGTCGTATTGCAGGTACATATTGGTGCGGCGCGACATTGTATTTGACCGCGAATTTCCACCAAGCCTGCGCCGGCAGAAATTCGCGTTCCGCGGCTATTTGCTCCGGAAGTACGTAACGATCACACATAGGAATGCAAGATTACGGCTCTCGGCTTCGCAAAGCTGTGACCGATTTTTGGTCTTTATCAACCGGGCCGTAACACTTCGAGGGTCGCGGTGCTTGTTCAACCTGAACTTTGTTCGGGTGAACCTGCCCAACTTCCCAATGATCGCCCTCCCGGCTACGCCCGCCGCATGCACATAGAGATCCGACTTACGCCGACGGCGATGATCGTCGCCGCAGCTTTATTCACCGGATGGCTGCTGCCGAGGGCCGTACCGGCCGCTCAACCGCTGCCATTGATGGACGAATTGGTGGTGACCGGGGAGCGCCCCGGACCCGGTATGTGGCATGTGCGTCACGGCGCCTCACAATTATGGATTCTTGGCAGCCTGTCGCCGCTACCCAAGGGCATCACATGGCGGTCGAAGCAAGTCGAAGCGGTGCTCGAGAGCACCAGCCAAGTCCTGGTACAAAAACCCTTCGAGATAAGTGTCGCGCGTATCCTGTGGCTGTTGCTCACGGAACGCGGTTCGCTGATGGTGCGCGGTGGAAAGCGGCTGGCGGATGTCATGCCGCCGGCACTGCACGCCCGCTTCGCCGTGCAGCGAAGCAAATTCACCGATGACCCCAAAAAATGGGAACGATACCGGCCGCTCGTTGCGGCCGCACTCCTCACGCAAGCCGCCTATCATCAAGCAGGTCTGTCGGCGCGCTTGGACTTGGGCGCGGCCATGCGCGCCCTGGCCAAGAAGCATGGCGTGCGCATCGAGGAGATCAAAGCAGCCGGCGTCAGTGATGTCATGGAGGCGCTGAAGACCATGCCTCCCGCAACCGAAAATGCCTGCGTCGAAGCCTCGCTCGCGACCATCGAAAAGGATCTAACCCGACTCGTCGAGCGGGCGCAAGCCTGGGCCAACGGCAATGTCGAACTCATAGAGCATGCGGCCGGGCCGGTCGAAACGGACGCCTGCCGCGCAGCGCTCGACACCGCGAAAGGTGCACGTGATCTGATTACGCAGATGCGGCAGTCTTGGCTCGTCAGCATGGAAAAATATTTGCAGAACGGCGGCGTCACCATTGCGGTGGTCAACATGGACATGTTGCTCGAGCATGGCGGCCTGCTCGATCAGCTGCGCGCAAAAGGCTACGAGATACAGGCGCCCTAGGGCGCAAGCGCCAGCGGGCGAAGCCACCGATCTCTTGAACAATTTGTAGCGAACGGACTATGATTTAGCATGCAAATTAGTTACGAAGGCCTTTTTGAGATTCTCGCCGATGGCGCGTAAACTGTACGCGCATTAACCTCAGCACGGCGTATCTAGAGCCCCATGGTGGATTGCGAGGTTGTGGTCGCCGTACGGATGTTTTTCGGGTGGCCTGCGTGAGCGCCATCGTCATCGCCGGACACACCGCGCGCTTTGACGCTCGAGGTCGGCTCGTGCCCTGGACGTCGTGGAACGAGGCGCTCGACAAAGAAATGCAGTTCTACCAGGAGTGTCCGAGCGACCGCGGCTATCCTCGCTTCGCCTACGTGACTTTCCTGGATAGCCAGTGGATTCCCATTCCGGATCGCACCGACACGATTCCAGCGACCCAAATTGGAATGGGTATCATCTCCTATCTTAAATTCTACGAGTGGCGTGACAAACGCGACCCCAGCTATCTGAAGACCGCGCGGGCCATGGGCGAGTATTTGCTGCAGGAGACTCTGACTCCCGATTCCGGAAAATATCCTGCCTTTACGCGCTCGACCGGCAAACGGGACCAATTTCCGCAAGCCCCAGACTCAGGCACTCAGAGCGACCGCCCGTACGAGATCGAGCCCGACAAGGGAGGCATCGCCGGCCACGCATTGGCAATGCTCTTTGCGGCGACCGGCGAGCGGCGATACTTGCGGCAGTCATTGCAAAACGCTCGGGTGCTCGCCGCCAATCAGCAGGACGGCGATGCCGCGCATTCGCCGTGGCCATTTCGTGTGGACCATCGAAGTGGCGAAGGACGCGGCCCCGCGTCGGGCAACATGGTCTATATCCTGCGGCTGTACGATAACTTGCTCGCGCAAGGATACGAAGAATTTTCAATGCCCCGTCGCGCACTCTGGAGCTGGATTGAGCAATATCAATTGCCAAGTGCCGCCGGTGACGGCGCGCTCTTCGCTCAGTTTTTCGAGGATCACGACACGCCCACGAATCGTACCGCGTGGGCGCCGCTGAATCTGGCGCGATACCTGCTGGAAAAAAGACAGCTGCTCGATCCCGAGTGGCAAGCCCATAGCAGCGCCTTGGTCGAATTCGTTCGCCGGAATTTCACTCACCAGGAATTCGGTGTCACCGTTTGTCATGAACAGGATGAAGACAAGCAAGCCTGGGGAGGCATCAACTCGAGCTTCGGTGCGGTGCTCGCTCTGTATGCGAAGGCGGCAGACTCATCCGCCTTGGCCGACGAAGCGTGCAGTGCCTTGGATTTCACGCTCTATTCGATCGATGAACTGGGCCGGCCGCGGGATCTGTTCAAGAATCCAGAGCCCGGAGGTTGGCAACAGGACGCCCACACCGACGTCATTCACAACTACGTCGACGCGTTGTGCGCGTATCCTGAGTGGGGTCTGCCTCGTTAAGGATTTGCCGATCGATGGATATTTGTCGTCTGTGCCCTGATACCCTGTGCGGACCCTGTGCGGGCCGTTGGCGCATTGAGCCGGCGGACTAACTTTGGAGCGGTCGATGCGCGGATTGTTGTGGAGCGGATTTTTCGTGGTTTCCGTGGCTGCGGGCTGCGCATTCATCAAAGGGCCATCGACGCGCGCCACGCCCGCCGCTGCAGAGCCGCGGCCCATACCGGCGCCGGCGACCGAGATCAATCCGCCGAGTCCGGCTACCTCAGCCGCACAGCCGCCGGCGACCGTCATGACGGCCGAGCCTCATGTCCAACCGAAGGCGGCTGGACACAATCCTCCAGCCAAGGCCGCGAATGCCGCGACGGCCACGAAGCCAAAAGCGCCGGCAGGGACCGCCACAGCCTCTGTAGGCCAGAAGGCCGCAGCGGCCCCGGCCGCACCCGCGGCGCAAGCAGTCGGCGCCGCCCCCGCGCCGCCTCCGCCGAGCCCCCGGACGCTCAACCTGGCGGATTTGGAACAACGCCTACGCGACACCAAAGCCATCGGCGTGTTTACCAAGCTTTCCCTCAAGAATCAGGTAGATGACCTGCTCAATGAGTTTCGCACCTTGTACAAGGGGCCTAATAAACGACCTTCGACGGCATTGCGGCAGCATTACGATCTCTTACTGCTCAAAGTACTCAGTCTGCTGCAAGATAGCGATCCTCCGCTCGCGGCGGCGATCTCGTCATCGCGGGAGGCGATTTGGGGCATTCTCGCGGACCCGGACAAGTTCGCGAAGATCTAGGACGCTACTAAGGAGACCATATGAGTCTGCGAATTTCAGTTTTGACGATGACTGTTGCCACTGTCGTGGGCAGCGCACACGCTATCGCAGCCGAGGACGCATCGTTCAGCAAGGACCTCATGGCAACGATTGCCTTACAAGGGAAACCCTGCGACCAGTTGGCGAATGCTACTCGCAACGGCGACAGCGATTACACGGCGTCTTGCAAAGATGGCAATCGCTATCACGTGTTCGTGAACGCGCAGGGCCGCGTCGTCGTGCAGAAGATCTGAGCTGCGGTCGACGGCTTCGGTCGACCGCTTAGTTCGCTGCCATGAGCGCTACGGCAGCCTTCGAGATGCCCAAGGACCCATGGCCGGCGGGATCGGCGATGAATACGTAAAATACCTTGGGTTGCTTTCGTGAGTAATCGGGTACGAGCTTGATGAATAGAGCGGCGGTACGCCTCCCCGGCAGAAAGCTCGTGGTCGTTCGATGTTGAGACACAAAATCGACGCCAGCGGCAGCCGAATCCGGCTCAGTCCACCACGCGAAGCTCGAGTGGGCGTTCGATCCGGAAGATCGACGCACGTGAATCTCAGCGAAATTCTTGTCCGCGCGCATTCTATAAACGGCGGAGGCAATGCCCATCGTGGACCCGCGCCGGCTCAACGATGACGGGCGCGACCCGTTCGAAGATTCAGTGTTAGGTGGGTGGATTTCTGACGGCCGCGCAACCGCTGAGGGCAGCGCGACCGCGGATGCCGGGGCGACCCCAGTTGCAGGCGTAGCAGTGTCCGCCGCTACCGATGAGGTCCGGCCGGCGATCACGGGCGCTGCGCCTGATGCCTGCGTAATTGCCGAGCTATGCAGGGCAACCCAGCCACTCAAACAGACCGCACAACCAGCAAGAACCGCGGCCCATCGCGCGTTAGGTTTTTTGTTGGTCACAGCGGCCGGAACGAGAGACGCCAGCCAATCGTTGACTGAGCGAGATCTGCTCTCGCGATCCAATTTGAGACCCAAAGACAATGCCTGCCACTGGCGCCGCGACAGGCCGGGCGGGCGACTCGGCGTCAGTCCGAGCTTTCGCGCCTGGGTGGACCCGCGATGCTGAAATGGGTGTGCTCCAGCCAGCAACTCGTAGGAGAGACAGGCGAGAGCAAATAAATCATCGCGCGGATCCGCTTGCTGACCATCGAGTAATTCCCAGGAAGCATAGGCAGGCGTGGCGGCAGTGGAATCGCTTTCCAGCGTGCCTACGAAGTCGGGTGTTCGACGGATAGAATCACTGGACGCGCCGAAATCCAGAATTCGCACATCTCCGGACTTCGTCACCATGATATTTTGGGGCTTCAGATCGGCATGGACCACGTTTCGTGAATGGGCGTGGGCAACTCCTTCTCCAATCTCGCGAATCAAGGTCCAAGCCAACGAGCGGGGTACGGCCGATGAGTCATGCTGCTTGATGAGCTCGCTCAACAGTTCGCCTTCCAAGAATTCCATGGTGAAGAAGGCAAAGTCGTCGTCGCGATCCAGTTCAAAAACTTTGATGACGCTACGGTGGGAGAGGCTCTGAGCGCAGTAGAATTCGCGGCTGAGTCTCGCCAGAGCCTTGGGTCGCCATCGCGTCTCTTCGTGCAGAATCTTGATCGCGACATGGCAAGCGATTTCAGGATTTTCCCGCCGAAGGCGGTCCACCGCCTTGTACACCGTTCCCATCCCGCCGCTGCCCAAGCGGCGTTCGATGATATATCGGTCGGCCAAAACGACGCCCGGAGTCAACGCCGACGTGAGGGGATATTCATCGACGCTCGCGCCGAGGCGTCGAGTAATCACATCTCGCGCAAAAGCAGCCTTTTCGTCAAGATCGTCGATCATGAGTCCTTGGGCATCCGACCACCGGTATGACGGGCATTTTTAGCCCGCTGAAGCTTGAATATCTGTCAGCGAAACACGCATTCATGCAAACTTATGTAATGTCCGGCCTTGCCACTTGCCGAGGGGTGACGCGCACGATACTAAGCCGCGTCCGCCTCATCCCGACGGCGCTGCCGCGCTTCCGCTTCGCGCCGTTCTTCCTCGATCTGATCGAGAACTGCGTCGACGTCCGCGGACCTCGAGTCGCGAGCGAAAATGCCCGTAAGCACCGAATCTGGCATCAGCTCACCCGCTTCATACAGCTTCCAGATTTCATGGGCATATTGAGTGTCCAAAAGTTCGGGTGCCGCGCGCCCAAATGTAGATCGCATGTTGTTGACGTCGCGCTCCAACATGGCAAAGGCGTTGTTATTGCTGGCAGCATTGACCGCTTGGGGCAAATCGATGATGACTGGCCCATTGGCGTCGAGCAGCACATTGAACTCGGAAAGGTCGCCATGAATCAGCCCCACGCACAGCATACGCACTATCTGACCCATCATGAATGCATGCCACTCTCGCGCCTGCTCCGCCGGCAATTCGACCTCATTCAGACGGGGGGCCGGATCGCCGTGGAGGTTCTGTATCAATTCCATCAATAACACGCCTTCATGGACTAGATGCGGTCTGGGTACACGAACGCCCACGCCGACCAGTCGATAAAGCGCATCGACCTCGGCGTTTTTCCATTCGGCTTCTTGAACCCGCCGGCCATGCCGGCCGCTCTTGCCCATAGCGCGAGAGTCGCGGCTGCTACGCGTCTTGCGGCCCTCCTGATATTGCGCGAGCTTGTGGAATCCCCTGTGTTCGGCTTCCTTGTACACCTTGGCGCACCGCAGCTCACCGCCGCAAGCCACGATGTACACCGACGCTTCCTTCCCGCTCTTCAGGCTGCGCACGACAGAGTCCATCATGCCGTCGTCGATGAGAGGCTGCAGGCCCTTGGGAACTTTCACGGAATCCCATGCGCGCGAGCCGCCGCGTCGCCGCCCGTCACGTCGCGGGCGACAAATTGTAAAGTCAGGCCTAAAAGGCCACCGAGCGCATGTTTGGTCATATGCGCATTGTACGGTGACTGGCATCGGCGGCGGGAATTCTATCAATCGCTCAGGCGTGCTTGTCGCAATTTCGTACAATTACGCAGCTCAACGCTGCTTTGGAACCACGGCTTGGGGCCTGAATGACATCCAATGGGACGAGGGAACTACGGAATTGGACGCTTGGCGATGCCAAGAACGGCACGCGAGCGCCCGTCGGGGGTTCGATCTCTGTCTTGACTGTGTTCTTGGTGCCACTGGTTTGATCAGCGCGTTGGCATTCTTTTCGGCCTACGTCGACGATCAGAGAATCTATCTCCTTTGTCATCTTGTATTTTGGTCACAAGCTCTGGAACAAGACGCGTCTTGTCCCTTTGAAGGACTGCAATTTCGAATTGGAATGAGCGTCGGCCCACTGGCAACGCCGCGGTTTTAGGATCACGAGGAGGACCCATGACAAAAGCAGAAAACCTGTTCGATCTCAGCGGGCGTGTGGCCATCGTCACCGGCGGCAACGGCGGCATAGGCAGCGCAATAGCCATCGGCCTGGCTCGAGCGGGTGCGTCAGTCGCGGTACTAGCGCGCAATGTCGAGAAGAATCGTCTGGTCCTTGACGAGCTGCGGCGCATCGGTAGACCGGCGCTTGCTCTTCAGTTGGACGTGACGGACCGCAACGCCCTTGGTCCCGCGATCGAGCAAGTCGAACGAGAGCTGAATGGACTCGATATTCTTGTCAACAATGCCGGCATTGCCGTGCCGGGCGGCGGAGTGCTCCATGAATCCGCCGACACCTGGGATGCCACGATTGAAACGCACTTGAACGCCTGCTTCCTGCTTTCGCAGTTGGCTGCTCGTTCAATGGTCCGCCGCAAGAGCGGCAAGATCATCAACCTGGCGAGCATGTACTCCTACTTCGGATCGGGCATCGTGCCAGCATATAGCGCTGCAAAAGGCGCTATCGTGCAATTGACAAAGTCCATGGCAATCGATCTCGCTCCTCACAATATTCAAGTTAACGCTATCGCGCCAGGCTGGATCGAAACCGATATGACTGCCACCGCGCGAAGCTCGCCGATGAATGATGAAATCCTCTTACGAACCCCGGCCGCTCGCTGGGGGCAGCCCGACGAACTGTCTGGCGCGGCGATCTTTCTAGCCTCGCGCGCAGCCGACTTCATCACCGGCACCACGCTTCCGGTAGACGGCGGTTACTCCATTCGCTGATGAATCGTCTTTGCGCCGTAGTCCGTCCTGGCTCGCCTCATGGCACTTGACTCCATACCGTCTAGTCGGTACTGTGCCGACAGAAGGTATACAGACATCTCATGACCACAGTTGCTTCACACGACTCCAAAACTAAGCTGCTGGACGCTGCTCTGCTGGTGATCCGAGCCAAAGGGTACGCGGCAACCACGGTCGAGGACATTTGCAGACAGGCCGGCGTGACCAAAGGAAGCTTCTTTCATCACTTCAAGAGCAAGGATGCACTGGCCCTCAGTGCGACCGCGCACTGGGATGCCATGACTGAAAGCCTCTTTGCTTCAGCGCCATATCACAAACTTTCGAATCCACTCGATCGGCTTCTCGGCTACGTGGAGTTTCGCGGCGCGATGCTGACCGGCGAATTGCCGGAGTACACCTGCCTGTTGGGGACTCTCGTGCAAGAGATCTACGCCACGCACGCGGACATTCGTGCAGCCTGTGACGGCGGTATGTCCCGTCATGTCGCCGCACTGACGCGTGACATCGAGGCGGCCAAAAAGCGGCACGCCCCAAAGGCTGATTGGAGCGCAGAGAGCGTGGGGTATTTCATTCAGGCTGTCCTGCAAGGCTCCTTTATTTTCGCGAAGGCGAAACAAAGCCCCGAGGTAGTTAAAGAAAACCTGGCGCACCTGCGCTGCTATATGCAAAACCTCTTCGCTCAATCCCGAAACAAAATTCCAAAGGAGAAGTAGCATGTCCACAAAGAACACGGTTCGCCTGCATCGCGTTCTGACCGCAAAGCCCGAGAAGGTGTATCGAGCTTTCCTCGAGCCGGATGCGATGGCGCGATGGCTGCCTCCGAACGGTTTCACGGGAAAGGTGCACCACCTTGATGCGCGGGTCGGCGGGACGTATAAGATGTCGTTCACCAACTTCACGACGGGTCAGCAACACACCTTCGCTGGGGAATATCGCGAACTCGTGCCGCAAGAGCGCCTGCGCTATACGGACCGTTTTGACGATCCGAACATGCCCGGGGAAATTCAAGTCACGGTCACCTTGAAAAAAGTTTCCGTCGGCACGGAGTTGAACATCGTGCAGGAAGGTCTGCCGGATGTTATTCCCTTAGAAGCGTGTTATCTCGGCTGGCAAGAATCACTGCAAAACCTAGCGAGGCTAAATGAGCCGGAGATTTCCAACTAGCGGAGCACGGATGGCTTCAGTATCCCGTGCCGATACGCCGAGCAGCGTCAATCAACCACGTAAAATAGGAATTGGAGAAGTCATGACTACGTCACCCCCAAAGAAATTCCTGGTTTTGTATCTTCTGCCTGCCGATGTCTTGGCGGGCTGGGCGAAGACCGATCCGGAGGTGAAGAAAGCCGCCGAAGAGAAAATGCGCGGTGAATGGCAACGCTGGATGGGTGACCATGCAAAAATGATCACCCTCACCGAGGCCGCCGGAAAAACCAAGGCCGTCACGTCTGCCGGAATCGGGGATACCAAGAACGACATTCTCGTGTATTCGATCATCGAGGCTGAGAACCACGAAATGGCCGCGAAGGCGTTTGCGCATCATCCGCACCTGCAAATTCCGCAATCCTCCATTCAAGTCATGGAAGTTCACACGATGGGTGGGATGTAGCAAAAGGCAGTCGTCGTAAGCTCCGCCGGACGAAGGATTTTACGACGACCGCGAAAATCGAAGTCAGAAACTATATTTCAATGTGAGCCCGATCTCCTGCGGGCGGAATGTGGCAAAGGTGTAATAGCCGACGTATTTCGTGTACGTAGTGCAGGCCGCGGTCGTGCAACCGCTCCGGCCGCCCGGTATGGTGGTGTCGGCGTTGATTGGATCGTGGGAATTGAACAAATTCTTCACGAAGATCGAGACGTCAGCGTTCCCAAACACCATGCCAGCCCGAATATTCGTGATCTGGGTCTTCGGACCCATGTAAACGTCGGGGTAATAAGTGGTCGTCCCCGGACCGAACGTACGGTGGTAGGGGCTGGTGTAGTCGTAGTCGCCGCGCAAATAGGTCTGATGTTCGCCCCATACCGAGAAGCGCGACTCAAGCCCTAGAGCGCCGGTCCACGGTGGGACCGCCAGCGTGTCACCGTTATTGACCAGCAGAGCATTCGACGGGCTCCGTACCTGCTGTGTATATCGCGCATTGGTATAGCCCACGTCGATATCGGCGGTCAGGGCCGCAAAGATGCGCAACTGCGCGGTGGCGTCGAAACCCCGCGCCCGAGCGGTGCCCGCATTGGTCACATAGCTGTATGGGCAGCCGCTGATCGATTCGGTGATTTGAATACCGCTCCAATTCGTTTGGTAGATCGACGCATTAAGGGTGGCGCGATCGTCGAGGAACTTGACCTTGGCGCCCCCTTCATACGTCCAGACATAGTCGGG
>JALYIW010000031.1 GCA_030775625.1 Pseudomonadota bacterium
GGCGTGCCGTCGAGGGTGAACATTTCGTTCAAGACATGCGTAACGCGATTCGCGAGGAGCTGGCCGAGTACGCGATTACGAAAAAGCGAGGAACCTCCCCACGGTAATCCGCTCAGCATGGACTCTCCCGCCGACCAGATCATCGATCTCTACGAACGGCACGCTCATGACTCCGTCGCCGATCGTCGCCGCGTACGCTGGAACGAAAGCGCGTGGCTCGATCGATTCACCGTTCTCGCTTAATGGTGGTCTCGGTGGATGGTGTCGAGACGAGTTGGTGAAAACCCGTGCCCGACTCGGGCGCGACGGTTTAGCGCTTGCAACCTATTGACCCTGGACGAATTCTGGAGCGGGAAACGAGACTCGAACTCGCGACCTCAACCTTGGCAAGGTTGCGCTCTACCAACTGAGCTATTCCCGCAGTGGGCACCCGCCCCGCAAATCAGACGCGCAATTGTAGGGCTGTACCGTCCGGAGTCAAGAAGAACCCGGTAAAAAAAAGGCTACGCGGCCGGCTACAAGCTGGAGCTGCCGCGCAATTCCGGCCACGCCAAACGCAGGTACAAGATCATGGACCAGAGAGTCAACACCGCCGCCACCGCCGTGAGCAACAATCCGATGTTGTAAACAGGGATGCCGAATACGGTCTCCCGAAACAACAGGAACGACAACCCGACGATTTGCATGATGGTTTTGTACTTGCCCATCACCGATACGTTGATGCGGCCGCGCGCGCCGATCTCCGCCATCCATTCGCGCAGGGCCGACACTGCGATCTCGCGGCCGATGATGACGATGGCAGTGATCGCGACGAACCACCGGGGATCCCGGCTGACGATCAGCACCAGCGCCGCGGCCACGATGAGTTTGTCGGCGACAGGATCCAGGAACGCTCCGAGGCGCGAGGTCTGACCCAATTTTCGCGCATAGTAACCGTCCAAGGTGTCGGTTATGCCTGCCAACGCAAAAGCCGCGCAAGCTGCCGGGTCGGCCCAGGGATACGGCAATAAATAGAACAATACTAGAATCGCGGGAATCATCAGGATCCGCAGCCACGTCAGCGTGTTTGCAACGTTCCAATGCGATCGAGCTTTAGTGTCCGGGGTGGAGGTGCTCATAGATTACCTCGGCGAGTTCTCGCCCGAGGCCGCGGATTTGTACGAAATCGTCGATGCCGGCACGCAAAATCCCCTGCAAGCCACCGAACTGTTTCAGTAGCTCGCGTCGTTTTACGGGCCCCAGGCCCGGAATGGCTTCGAGAACCGACTGATTATGACGCTTGGCGCGCTTGCGCCGGTGCCCCGTGATCGCGAAGCGGTGCGCTTCGTCACGCACTCGCTGTATTAGATGCAATGCCCGCGAATCCGCAGCCAGTATAGTAGGCGTGTCTTGGCCCAACAAGAACAGTTGCTCCTGGCCCGGCCGACGATCGGGGCCCTTGGCGACGCCGATCAAGGTGATTCCGCCGACGCCCAACTCTTCGAGGACCTTGGCCGCCGCGGCGAGTTGCCCCTTGCCGCCGTCGATCAGCAACAGGTCAGGCGCGGTGATTTCGCCGTCCCGAATCCGCTTGTAGCGCCGTGTCAGGGCCTGATGCATGGCGGCGTAGTCGTCGCCGGGCTGAATTGCACTGATGTTGAAGCGCCGATAGTCGCTCTTCTGCGGACCTTCCTCGCCGAACACCACACAGGACGCCACGGTGTCCATTCCGCCGGTATGGCTGATATCAAAGCACTCGATGCGATTCGGTGCTTCCTGCAGATCGAAGGCTGCGCGCAAATCCTCGAGACTGGACTCGATGCTGGCCCGGGCGAGACCGCGCATGGTCAATGCTTCTCGCGCGTTGTTCTGCATCATCTCCACCCAGCGCGCGCGGATGCCGCGTACCGAGGAAGTGATGCGCACCTTATGACCGGAGCGCGCTGCCAGCGTCGTCTCGAGCAGCGCCATTTCCTCGAAGTCCTGCTCGACGATGATTTCCGGGGGCGACTCCCGCTCCAAATAGTATTGTGTGACGAAGCCCGCCAGCACCTCGCGCAGTTCGGCATAGGGGGCTTTGGGAAAAAACGTGGTGCTGCCCAAACTGCGGCCGGCGCGGATGAACATCAAGGCGACGCAGTACTCGCCATTGCCGGCCTCGACCGCAATCACATCCGCATCGTGATCGATGTCGGCGGTGACGATCTGTTGCGCCTGAACCGCTTTGAGCTTGGCCAGTTGGTCTCGCAGCTGCGCAGCCTCTTCGAAACGCAGTCCTTGCGCCGCACTTTCCATGCGCCGCCCGAGATCCGAGCTCACTTCATCATTGCGCCCTTCCAGCACCTTGATGGCCGCACCAACGTCCCGCGCATAGCTCTCCTTGGAAATGAGCCCCACACAGGGGCCGGTGCAGCGTTGAATCTGGTATTGCAAACACGGTCGCGACCGGTTCGCGAAATAATTGTCGTCGCAATTCCTCAAACGGAACAGCTTTTGCAATTGCTGCAGAGTTTCCCGCACTGCGCCGGCCGATGGATAGGGACCGAAGAATCGTCCCGGCTCCTTGCGCGAACCGCGGTAGA
>JALYIW010000032.1 GCA_030775625.1 Pseudomonadota bacterium
GATCAGAGGCCTGCCTGCCGCGTCGCGCTCTATGGCTCGAGCGATGGAGGGCAGATCTTGCCAGGTGTCCACGCGCCGATACACTTGGGACGCAGGTCCAATGAGCAAACTGCAGTACGCCAGCAGCAGCAGGCCCAGCGCTTGCCGAGGGCGGCCGTCGGCCGCGGTCCAAGCATGGAATGAAAGCCATGCGGCGGCGATCAGACCGATCGCGGAAATACCCACAAAAGCGCGGTGGGTCGCCATGGCCGTCCAGGCGTCGGCACCGATGAGAGCCAACGCCGCAACGAACACCAGGGTTGCGATAAGCATGAGAACCGCGGTCCCGCGTAAGGCGGTCACATCGCAGCGATCACTGGCCGCAGGAAGGTCACGCGCCCACCAAGCCAGCAGCAGTGCGACGCCCGGGAGCGCCGGGGCGAAATAAATATTGCGCGCCGTCGCCGCAATGGACAATACGGCCAGTGGCGGCAGCGAGGCGGCGAGGGCGAAACGCACCAAGCGATACTGGTCGAGCGAGGCTTTGCGTTCCCGCCAGGCGCGCCGCGCCGCGGCGATAACGAGCAGAGTCCACGGGAACAAGTACATCGGCAACTCGATTAAATATTTTCCGGGCGTATTGCGATGAGCGGCGGCATATTGCAGGTCGGCTGGAGCGTCGATTTGGGTAAATCTACCCACCAAGTTGTTCCAAAAAAATACTTTCAGATGATTTGCGCCGTCGGGCCCAACGTATACGAACCCCACCCAGGTGAGGATGATGGCGGCTTGCAAAAGCAAGCCGACATGCAGTTCCCAACGAAAAAGTTCTCGCCAGCGTTTCTCCCAGACGGCGAGGGTGGCGAGGGCCAGGACCGGCACCATCCATGCCGCGGCGCTTTTGCTTAGAAAACCAATTCCCAAGGCAGCATGCATCAGGAGATATCCGCGCACGCGCGCGCGGCTAGAATTGGCGTAAAAACCCCTGTACATCCCCAGGAGCGCAACCGCGACGCAGGCGAGCAGCGGTGCATCCGTGGCGAGCCAGATCGCGACTTGATACGACAATAGGAAGGTGCTGACAGCGGCCGCGGCGACCCAGGCTGCGAAACGGCCTGCACTGCGCTGCGCCAGAAGTCCGAGCGCCGACGCCGTGATCAGGGCGAAAAAAAAGTTGGGTAGTCGCGCCGCCCAAGCCGCAGTGCCGAAGGCTCTAATGGGCAGTGCGGCCAGCCAATATGTCAAGGGCGGTTTTTCGCAGAACGCCTCGCCCGCCAGCAAAGGGACCGCCCTATCGCCCTGCCAACTCATTCGCCAGGCGAGGTCCGCTTCGCGCGGCTCATCGGGAGTCCAATAGCCGCGGCCCAACATTCCGACGCACCAGGCCAGCAACACTGCGACGGATGCCAGCGCCACCGGTAGCCGGGTCCGTGTCAACGAAGCCGTGGCCGTTATTACTCGCAATGGTTCGCGCACCGGAGTGTGCTCAGTAGTGCGGCGGCCGCTCTTGTGCAAGCGTGCGAGTGTTCTCTTCGGACTGCGCGCTGCTGAGTCGATTCGCCAGGGCTTTGAGTTGTGCCGTCAGCGCCTGGATTTCCATTTGCTGACGGTACACCACGTCGCTCAATTCGGCCGATGCGCTCTCCAAGAAGGCGATTTTGATTTGGATTTTTTCCAGCGACTCGTCGTTCATGAGCCTCCTAGCTGCTCGACTTCGGGCAACTAAATTCGTCATCCTGCTTCTTGGAGGGCGCCGGCTCTTCTTTTTTCCAATCCGCGGGCACATCGAAGCGCTCTGCCGGTACGGAATCGGTGTTGATGCTGACAGTTTCGATGGTGAACGCCGCCATTTGCGTGTACTGCCCATAGGGGTCGTTCGCGGGTGCGGCGGGCGCGCTCGGTGCGTCCGCCGTTTCCACCGATGCCGGAGCCTCGTCGGCCTTTTTCTTGCGGAACAGTCCGCCCAAGGCTGAGCCGATAGCCTTGCCTGCGTTCTTCATGTCCGCCATCGGATTGCCACTGCTGTCCGTTGAACCATTGGCCGCCGCCGAGCCGTCGGATTTCGCTTTGGCGGCGGCAGCACATTGTTGGCCACCCATCAGCACGCGCAGCGACGTCCTCATTGGCTGACCTTTCAGATCACTCGATTTTTCGGTGAGCGCTTTGATCTGCGATTGGTAGGGGCCCAGATATCTCGCAAATTCACTCCGCATGGCGCCTTGCGCATCATCGATCCCAAGCTTCTTTATGTAGGCCAGCTCGAAGGCGCGGCGGTCGCCTGGAAGTTTATCCTGCGTCAGCCAGACGTCCATGGCGACGACGGTATCGCAGGCATCCCCGGTCTCTTTATTGGTGCAAGTCTCCGTCAGAGTGGCCAATGTGTGTTGAGCGTCATGGCCTGCGATGGACAGTGTGTCGTCGGTCTTGTGAACAGCGATTTTCGGCGGCGACATTTCGCATTTGGATTTGTCGATGGGTTGCTGCTTCTGCGACACCGGGCAAGAGCGCATCTTTTCGAGAGTTGCTTGCATTTTGGCGCGCATTTCGGCCATCTGTTCGGGCGTGGCGAATAATTCCTCCCGGTAAGTTTTATTTTTCGGCTGCAAACGCCACGTCAGCCCGCGGTCGAGGCGCACGATTTCTCCGCCCTGTACATTGCCGCAGACGATGGACATCACGCCTTCGCAATGCGATTCGGTGCTTTCGCGTTTCTTGTCCGTGGTGACGAAGGTTGTGATTGCGCCGTGCATGCGAATTATCGACGCTACATCCAAGTTGGTTTTCTGCTCGATGGTTACGTCTGCCCGCGAAACCGTCAACGTTCCCAACAGCATGCCGGACGCACAGGCGACGGTTCGCAAGCTGCTCGATATTGTGTTCCGCATGTTGTGTCACTCCCCCGGAAGTTGTTTGGCGTACATTAACTCTTACGCGAGGCTATCGCCATGATAAAGATATCCCCACGCGGCCGTTACGCGGCTATGGTGATGGACTTGCCCTCTAGGATGAATCGATGATGAAAGTCAGACGAAGTATCTTGCGCCTCGCGGCAGCCACGTTGCTGGCCCATTCTTCGTTGGCTGCCGATGTGCCACCGGTCATGCCACCCCCTTCGCCCGGACCGGCCGCTGGGTTGGCCGATTCAGCCGCACTGCGGTCGACGGTGTTCGGCACGTCTCCGCAGGACCTGGCCCCGATGCCAGACCGTGTACCCTTGAGCGAGATCAACATCGCTTTTCCGTGGGCGCGACCGCTGCCCGATGTGTTCTGGTTCGACCGCCGGTTGCGCGTGTGGTTTTCCGCGCAGAAAAAGCCTGCTCCCCTAGCCATAGTGATCTCCGGTATGGGTAGCGATGGCAACACTCGAAAACTGGAGGCTCTGAGGGGCGCTTTATACGGCGCCGGATACCACGTGCTCACCATGCCCTCTCCCACGTTTCCGGGATTCATCGTGTCGACGTCGAGCACCGGGGTCGCAGGCGATCTGCGGCAAGATGCTCGAGATTTGTACGCGGCCATGCAGAGGATCATCGCGAATCTTCCGCATAAGGTTCAGATAACGGACATAGATGTGCTGGGCTACAGTTTGGGCGGCGCCAACGCGGCCATGGTCAAATCGATTGATGCGACGGAAGGCAAACTCGGGGTCCACCGCGTCGTCATGATCAATCCGCCCGTCAGTCTGTTCGCTTCGGTGGGACGGCTCGACAGGCTCTTTGCACAAAGCATCGGTTCGGGCGGCGCAAGCATCGACGGGTTGTACAGGCGGCTCTACGCCGAACTCGCGAATTTGTATCGCACCTCCGATAAAGTCGAGATGGATGAGAATTTCATGCTCGATGCAGCGGCGGCTGTGTTCAAAACGGACGCAGAATTCTCGCAAGCGATCGCGCTGAGTTTCCGCCTCGATCTGGTGAATATGTTCCTCGCCGGCGACATTTATGCGCGCACGGGCATCGTGGTGGATCCGCAGCACTTGCCGAAAGTCGAAGATTCGCTGGAGAACATTCGCAATACCCTGCTCAGCAAGCCCTTTGCAGAATATTTCACCCGGATATTTGCGCCCTACTATCTTGAGCATCGCCGCGGCTCGACTGCCCAGTCGCTGATTGCCGATAATCGTCTGGATATCATCGAGGACGCGCTGCGCAACAATGCCGACTATTACGCCCAAACGAACAGCAACGACTTGATTTTGGACAATCGCGAGCTTGCCTGGCTCAAGGCAGCGCTAGGTTCGAGAATTGCGGTTTACGATCATGGAGGTCACCTCGGCAATATCGGGGATCGCCAGCAGGTTCGAGATATGCTGCAAATGCTGGCCGGCAGATGGCAGGGAGGCGCGAAGTGAAAGGCGCCATGCTTGCTGCTGCGATCACGTTGACGATCAGCGGGTGCGCGTCGCAAAGCGTGTCGATTCGCAGTCTGCCGCCCCAGGAGCCCGCTGCTGACAACGCGGCGGCGGCGCAAAACGCCACTGCTTTTGCCGCCGCGGTTGCCAATGCGTCGGTGAACGAAGCTGAGGCGGAACGCGGGAACGTGGAGCGCGCTCCGCCGGTGACTGCGCGGGATGCGCCCTCGCTGAGCACTTATGACCCTTGGGAACGTCTGAATCGCCTGTCCTACCGATTCAATGCGAGGTTCGATGCAGCGGTTTTTCTCCCCACCGCGAACATCTATCGCCGCATCCCCTTGCCGATCCGAACCGGTGTGCATAATTTTTTCGGCAATCTCACGGAAGTCGGCACTGCGATCAATTACACGCTGCAAGGCCGGTTGGGGGCGGGCGCGCGCAGCGCGGGTCGATTCGTGATCAACAGCACCTTTGGTTTAGGCGGGTTGTTCGACGTAGCCAAGACGATGAACCTGCCGCCCGCGCCGACGGGATTCAGCAATACCCTAGCCAGATATGGCATGCATCCCGGTCCCTATCTGGTCATGCCGCTTCTTGGACCCTCCACCTTGCGCGACGCAGTGGGATTTTTAGGCGATTTCGCCGCCACCTATGCGATCAACGTGGCGGATCTGTATCGCGGCAACAAATCGTGGGGGCTCGATGTCGCAGATGCCGTCGATCAGCGTGCCAACATCAGTTTCCGTTACTACTCGTCCGGCTCACCGTTCGAATACGACACGATTCGCTTCCTGTATGTGCGCAGGCGTCTGATCGAAGATGGGGCTCTGCGGGGTAGAAATTGGAAAAAGGGCACCAAGTCGACAACTCAGGAAGAGAACGAGTCCAATGAACCGGCGGGGAAGTGAAAGCCGGTTTATGAGGAGCGCTCAATCCACCCCACGTTGCGCCAGAAAGGCCCCCAAAATTCTCGCCGTATGACTCTTGCCCGGTTTGCGAACAATTTCTGCGGGCGCTCCCTGCGCGACTATGCGGCCGCCGCCCGAGCCCCCTTCAGGCCCTAAGTCGATGATCCAGTCGGCTTCGGCCACGACGTCGAGATTGTGTTCGATCACGACCACGGTGTTGCCGGAGTCGACCAGGCGCTGCAGAACGCGCACCAGCTTCTCGACATCGGCCATATGCAGCCCGACCGTGGGTTCATCGAGAACATACAGGGTATGCTGGCCTTCACGTCGAGCGATATCCATGCCAAGGGCATCGGTTCGGACCTTGGACAGCTCCGTGACCAGCTTGATTCGTTGGCTCTCGCCTCCGGAGAGCGTTGGGCTCGCTTGTCCCAAGCTCAAATAACCGAGCCCCACATCGGCCAACAAGCTCACCGGGCGATGCACGCTGCGCTGCGCCACGAAGAACTCCAGCGCCTCGTCGACGCTCATCGAGAGTACTTCGCCGATATTTTTTCCCTTGAACACAATGGACAGGGTTTCTGCATTGAAGCGCTTGCCGCCGCACACGTCGCACAGCACCTGAACGTCCGGTAAAAAGCTCATTTCGATGCGCTGCATTCCCTGGCCTTCGCAGGCTTCGCAGCGACCACCTGCGGTATTGAACGAAAAGCGGCTCGCTGTGAAACCGCGCATGCGCGCCTCAGTGGTGTCGGCATACAGGCGGCGGATGGAATCCCAAAAGCCGATGTAGGTCGCGGGGCAGGAGCGCGGGGTCTTGCCGATGGGCGTCTGATCCACTTCGAGTACGCGGCTGATCACTTGCCAACCCCTTATGGCATCGCACCCTTGGAGCGCGACCCCGGGTTTGCTATTGCCATCGGAGCGATGCGGACGTACCACCAGCCGTTTTAGATTGCTCAGCAATACGTCTCGCGCCAAGGATGATTTTCCGGACCCGGAGACGCCGGTCACGACGGTGAGCCGGCCTAAAGGGATTCGCGCATCGACCTTGCATAGATTGTGCAGAGCCGCTCCCTCGATTTCGATCATCCCTGTCTCGCGATCGATGACGCGGCGGCGGGAACGTGAATGCCGCAGCGGCGTCGCGAGACAGCGACCGGTCGCGGAGTGGGGCAGGCGAGCCAATTCTGCGGCGCTGCCCTGCGCCACAACCATTCCGCCGCGAGTTCCGGCGCCGGGGCCCATATCGATCACATGATCGGCGCGGCGAATGGTGTCTTCATCGTGTTCGACCACGACCAAGGTATTGCCCTTGGTTCGCAGTCGATCCAAAGTATCGAGCAACGTGATGTTGTCGCGTGGGTGTAGGCCGATAGTGGGTTCGTCCAATACATAGCACACCCCCTGTAAATTCGATCCCAGCTGCGCGGCCAGTCGAATGCGCTGAGCTTCGCCGCCCGACAAAGTCGGGGCTGCCCGGTTCAATTGCAAATAGCCGAGACCGACGTCGCAGAGAAAAGTGCTGCGGGCCGCGAGTTCGGCGAGCAAATCCCGGGCGATATCGCGTTCGCGTCCGACGAGTTTGAGTTTTTGCAATTCCGCCGAAAAATCCCCAACGGGCAGATCGGTTAGCGCTGCTATCGAGCGCTCACGGAACAGAACGTGCAGCGCGACGGGGTTCAGCCGTTGGCCGGCGCAATCGGCGCAAGTAGCCGCCGGCGCGTCCGGCGCGTCGTCGGAACTCGAACGGCTTTCCCGCCACTTGGATTCTTCGCCGCTTTGTTGCGCGTCGAATTCCTCCAATTGCAGTCCCGAGCCGAAGCAGCCCTTGCACCAGCCGTGCTTTGAGTTGAAGGAAAACAGCCGCGGATCGAGTTCGGGAAAGCCGGTGCCGCAATTCGGGCAGGCGCGCTTGGTCGAGAAGACGCCGCCAGCCTGGTCAGCGGCGGGACCCTTGGGAGCGCCCGCCCTGCCGTCGGCCGCTCTGGCGTCCGCCGGTTGAACGTGGACGACACCGCGCCCATGTTCCAAAGCCAAATCGAGAGCCTGCCGCAGTTCCGCCTCGCGCGCGGCACTGACGGTCAACGTCGCGATGGGCAATTCAATGTTGTGCTCGATGAAGCGATCGAGTCGCGGCCATTTCGCGGTCGGAATCAGGGCGCCGTCGACCTGCAGCGAGCCGAAGCCCTTGCCACGTGCCCACTTGGCGAGCGCGGTGTACAGGCCTTTGCGCGCGACGATCAGCGGCGCCAGCAAAGTCACGGGTTTACCACGATAATCCTTGAGCACGCGCGCGGCAATGGCGGCCGCGGATTGCGGTTCGATGCGTGCCTGGCACGTCGGGCAGTACTGGACTCCCAGCTTGACGTAGAGCAGGCGCAGGAAGTGATAAATCTCCGTCAGCGTGGCCACGGTGCTCTTTTGGCCGCCGCGGCTGGCGCGCTGTTCGATGGCGACGGTGGGCGGTATGCCGAAGATGGCGTCGACGTCAGGGCGCGAAGCGGGCTGCACGAACTGCCGGGCGTAGGCGTTCAACGATTCGAGGTAGCGACGCTGACCTTCAGCGAACAGGATATCGAAGGCGAGCGTGCTTTTACCGCTGCCCGACACCCCGGTGATGACGGTGAACTTGTCGAGGCCGAGATTCACATACACATTCTTGAGATTGTGTTCTCGCGCTCCATGAATCTCGATGCACGTCGGGATGCCGGGACGATGCGCGGCATTGACGTCGTAACGCGCGTTGGCGGCGTCACGCACCGCCCCGGCAAACGGCAACGGATTTGCGGATTCGAACAATGCGCGGCCGGTCTGAGATGCCCCCACGGACATTATGTCCGCGGGTGTGCCGGCGCAGACCACGGTGCCGCCCGCTTCGCCCCCCTCGGGGCCCAAATCGACGACCCAGTCCGAGGCACGGACGACGTCCAGATTGTGCTCGATCACCAGCAGCGAATGACCGGCGTCAATGAGACGCCGAAACGCGCGCAACAATTTGGCGACGTCGTCGAAATGCAGGCCGGTGGTCGGCTCATCGAACAAAAACAGCGAACCGCGGCGGGGTTCTGGCTTGACGGCGCCGCCCGCTGTTTTGTTGGCCGTTGCCTTGTTGGCGGAAGACTTTTTTGAAGAGTGCAGCCGCAGCGAGTTCTCTGCTAGGTGTCCCGCCAATTTCAGTCGCTGCGCCTCGCCTCCGGACAACGTCGGTACGGGTTGGCCGAGTCTTAGGTAGTCGAGACCGACGTCCGCCAACGGTGCCAGCCGGAGGTGCGCTTCGATGTCACCCGCAAAGAAAATCAGCGCTTCGGACACCGTCATGTCGAGCACCTCGGCAATGCTCTTCGGCGCGGCGTCACCCCGCGATATCTTCACCTCGAGTACTTCGGCGCGATAGCGGCGCCCATCGCAATCGGGGCAGCGCAAATATACGTCGGCCAGGAATTGCATTTCGACATGCTCGAAGCCATTGCCTCCACAGCCCGGGCAGCGGCCGTTGCCGGCATTGAAACTAAAGGTGCCCGCGGTGTATTTGCGTGCCCGTGCCTGCGGCAATTTGGCGAACAAAGCCCGGATGGCGTCGAAAGCACCAACATAACTGGCGGGATTCGAGCGTGTCGTTCGACCGATGCGATTCTGGTCGACCATGATCGCATCATCGAGCAGATCGTCGCCCTGAAGCGCCCGGTGACTGCCGGGATTCTCCGTTGGCTTACCCTTGGCGCGCAGCATCGCGGGATAGAGGATGTCGTGCACCAGGGTGGACTTGCCGGAACCGCTGACTCCGGTGACGCAGACCAGCCTGCGCAGCGGAATCTCCACGTCGATATTCTTCAGGTTGTGCAGAGTGGCACCCTGGAGTTTGAGTGCGCCACTAGATTCGACGGCCGCGGCGCCGGCGGGTCCAGGGTCGGGCATCGCGACTCGTTTGCGGCCGAACAGGTAGTCCGCGGTCAGCGAGCCCTGGGCCGTGGCCAATTCCTGCGCGGGACCGAAGAATACGATTTCTCCGCCGTGCTCCCCGGGTCCCGGTCCGATATCGAGTACGCGGTCGGCGGATTGTATGACCTTGGGATCGTGCTCGACCACCACCAGCGTGTTGCCCGCATCGCGCAGGCGGTGCATGACGCCGACGATGCGCTCCACATCGCGTGGATGCAGACCGATGGAGGGTTCGTCCAACACGAATAATGTATTGACCAGCGATGTACCGAGCGCCGTGGTTAGGTTGATGCGCTGTACTTCGCCGCCCGACAGTGTGCGCGACTGCCGGTCGAGATTGAGATAGCCCAGGCCGACATCGGTGAGGTATTTCAGGCGCGCGCGAATTTCCTTGAGCAGCAGGTCCGCCGCTTCGTCGAGCGGCGCCGGCAGTTCGAGCGCCGCGAAAAATTTGCGGCAGTCATCGATGGGCAAAAGCATCATCTCGCGGATATTGATGCCCGGATTGCCTATGCGCCAAAGCATGGCTTCGGCTTTGAGGCGCGAACCGTGACATGCGCCGCACTCGGTGTAGGAGCGGTATCGAGACAGCAGCACGCGAATATGCATCTTGTAGGCTTTGGTTTCCAGCCAGACGAAGAAACGCCGCACCCCGTACCACACGTTCTTGGTCCACTCGCCTTCGCCCTCGATCACCCAGGTGCGCTCGGCCTCGGTCAAATCGCGCCACGGAGTGTCGATGGGGATGGAACGCTTGCGGGCGAACTTCAGTAGATCCGCTTGGCACTCTCTGTACGACTCGGTCTGCCAGGGCTTTATGGCGCCCTGGCGAAGCGACAAGGACTTGTTCGGAATGACCAAGCCATAGTCGACGCCGATGCTGCGCCCGAAGCCGCGGCAGGTTTCGCACGCGCCTACCGGGGAATTGAAACTGAACGTGCTCGGATTGGGATCCTTGTAGCTGATGTCGCAATCCGGGCAATGCAGGCCGGTGGAGAAGCGCCACGGCGCCGCATAGGAAGGCGCGCTCGCATCACTGACCGCGTCGCGCGGATAGACATCCAGCCGACCTTGACCGACTTTCAGCGCCGCTTCGATGGCATCCGCGGCACGCGCCGGTTCGACCGAGTGCCACCGAAAGCGATCTTGAACGACCTGCAAGGTGTTGCCCACCTTTTCATGAATACGGGTGTAGCCCTGACCGGCCAGCAGAGCCTTGATCTCGACTTCCGTGAAATTCTTCGGTATCGGCACGGGGAAGGTCAGGAGCAGCGGCGTATCGCCGTGTGCCTGAGTCAACCGGGTCAGACTCGCCTGGATGCTCGCCGGCGTGTCGCGCCGCACGGGGCGATCGCAGCCGCGGCAATGCAATACCGCGGCGCGCGCGAACAGCAATTTTAGATGATCGTTGAGCTCGGTCATCGTGCCGACGGTGGAGCGCGAGGTTCGCACCGGATTGCTCTGGTCGATGGCGATTGCGGGCGGAATGCCCTCGATGCGATCAACCAGCGGCTTGTCCATCCGGTCCAGGAACTGGCGCGCGTAGGGCGAGAAAGTTTCGACGTAACGGCGCTGACCCTCCGCGTACAAGGTATCGAACACCAACGACGACTTCCCCGAACCACTCACCCCGGTGACAACGATCAATTCGTTGAGGGGCAGGTCGAGGTCCAAATCTTTAAGATTGTTCTGTCGCGCGCCACGGATGCGGATGGCATCCGCGCGAGGCGGATCGAGAGGCGGCATGGAGCCGACAGTTTACAGCGAATCGATGGCGTCAGCGAATCGGGGGCGTCAGCGAATCGCGAATTGCTCCATCATGAGTCCCGTGCCCCCGCGAGTGACGTGAGCGACGATTGCGGTCCGCCGATGAATTTTGGTCACCAAGCCTAAGTTAATGGCGAAGGCGAGCTGCACTTGCTGCCCTTTGCGGAGGCCGAGATTTTCAGTTTCGACGAAGACGCCGTTGGCACTCAAGTTTTTTGCCCTGCAGATCCGGCTCTTCCGTCCCGACATCACGACGTACACAGTGGTGCGTGCGCGATGACGAGTGTGCAAACGACGCTCCATCCGTATTCATCCCTTGTGTTGACCGTGGTGGTGGGATGGCCATTATGCACATCGCGCAGGCGTTAGCGAAGTGTTCAAGAGCTCGGGACGTGCATATGTAAGACGTCCGAAAACATATGTAAAATCAACATGCTAAAAAGGTCGAAGCCGGCGAGTTAGTGATGGTGGCCGCCGGCGCCATGCACGTGACCGTGCTCGAGCTCCTCGGTGGTGGCCTCCCGCACACTGACGATCTCGACGTCGAAATTTAAGGTCTTATCGGCCAAGGGGTGGTTGCCATCGAGGGTCACCATATCGCCGACCACGGCCGTTACGGTGAACACCCGCATGCCCTCGGGCGTCTGGCCTTGGAATTGCGCGCCTTTCTTGATCTCGCCGGAGCCCTGCAAGGAGCGTTTCGGAATACGCTGAATCAGGGCGGCATCGTGGACGCCGTAGCCTTCGGCAGGCGCGACGCAAACCACTACCTTGTCGCCGTCTTTCCTGCCTTCGAGGGCTTTCTCGAGACCGGCCACCAAATTGCCGTGTCCCTGAATATAGGCCAGCGGTTCACCGCCGGCGGAGCTGTCAACGACGGCTCCCCGGTCATCTTTCAGGGTGTAATGAATCAGCACTACTCGGTCTGCAGTAATTTTCACGTTAGAAACTCCACGGGGGTTGTGCGCGCGCGTGAAAAACGCGCAAGCTTACACCAAGCGTCGCTAAGGACGCGAAACAGCGGCGGCCTAATTTGGGCTCAATCGCGCCTCGAGATCATAGGCGCCCGCGGCCGCGATGTTCACATTGGCAAAAGTGCCCACCATTAAGCCCTTGGCCTGAATTCTGACCGTACCGTCGATTTCGGGGGCATCACTGGCGGAGCGGGCGATGGCGATGTCGCCTTCCACGCGGTCGATGAGAACTCGCATGGTTCGGCCCACTTTCTGTGTCAGTCGTGCGGCGCTGATTTTGGCGGCCAGTTCCATGAAGCGGCCGCGGCGCTCTGCTTTGATCTCATCCGGCACCACGGGCTGCCGCAGCGAGTTGGCCGCCGCGCCCTCGACCGGAGAATACTCGAAACAGCCCACGCGATCGAGCTGCGCCGCTTCGAGCCAGTCGAGAAGTTCCTGAAAATCTTCGGCTGTTTCCCCGGGAAAACCGACGATGAACGTGCTCCGTATCGTGATGTCCGGAGCGATGCGCCGCCAGGCGGCAATCCGTTCCAAGGTGTTGGTGGAGGCGGCGGGGCGCTTCATGAGCTTGAGAATGCGAGCGCTGGCGTGTTGGAAGGGGATGTCCAGATAGGGCAGGACCCGGCCATCCGCCATCAGTTCGATGACCTTGTCGACGTGAGGATAGGGATACACGTAGTGCAGGCGAATCCAGACCCCCAACTCCCCCAGGGCTTCGCAAAGGTCGAAAAAGCGCGCACGGCGTTCGACATCGCGCCAGGGCTGCGCCGCGTACTTGAGATCGACCCCATAGGCGCTGGTGTCTTGAGAAATAACCAAAATCTCTTTGACGCCGGCGCGCACCAGTTGTTCCGCCTCGCGCATTACCTCGCCGATGGGCCGGCTGACCAGATCGCCTCGCATCGAGGGGATGATGCAAAAACTGCAGCGATGATTGCAGCCTTCGGAAATCTTGAGGTAGGCATAGTGACGGGGCGTGAGTCTGACACCTTGGGCGGGGACAAGGTCCAGAAAAGGCTCGTGCTTGGGCGGCAGGTACTCATGCACCGAGGCCACGACTTCCTCGTAGCGCTGCGGGCCGGTGATCTTGAGGACCTGCGGATGACGATCGAGGATCTTTTGCGGTTGCGCGCCGAGACAACCGGTGACAATCACTTTGCCGTTTTCGGCCAGGGCCTCGCCGATGGCATCCAAGGACTCGTCCACCGCGGCGTCGATGAACCCGCAGGTGTTGACTACGACCAGATCGGCCGCGCGATAGCTCGATACGACCTCATAGCCTTCGGCGCGCAGGCGCGTGAGTATGCGTTCGGAATCGACCAGTGCTTTGGGACACCCCAAACTGACAAAGCCCACTGTCGGGGTTTTGCGATTGACGATTTTCACGGTATTAAAGGCGGTGGCGGGTAGTGCCGGATATTCTACTCCAAAAGCGCTATTGCCTGCCGATAAGGATAGGGACTTCGAATGCGCTAGGATTGGCGGGCGTCGCGAGCGACCATCCGGGAGAGGAAGTTATGACGGGAGACTGGCACTTGCCTTGGGAGGCTGGGTGTCGCTGCGGACAGGTTCGCCTCGGTATTACCGCGCCTCCGTTGCTTACCATGGCCTGTCACTGCACTGGCTGTCAGCGGATGTCCTCCAGCGCCTTCTCGCTGAGTGCCGCCATTTCACGCGAGAAAAGCTGCCTTGGGCTTCGACTCCGGCGGTCCGTAGTTTTCCATGGTTTCCAGCCGCAGAGGACTATGCGGTGCTGCTGCGGGATTACGCCAGGCAGGCATCTAAACCTGCGCGGTAGCAGCGCGCGGCGAAGCTTTACGAGGATCTTGTAGATGAAACTCCACAACGCCGTCGTGCTCATTACCGGCGCGAACCGAGGGATCGGGCTCGCCTTCGCCGAGGCCGCACTGACACGCGGGGCTCGCAAGGTCTATGCCGGAGCACGCGATCCGTCAAGGATTTCCCTGGCAGGTGTCGATCCCTTGAAGCTTGACGTCACTTCCGACGGCGACGTTGCCGCTGCCGCGAGCGCCTGTAGGGACGTGACCCTCGTCGTCAACAATGCCGGCATCGCGCACACCGGCGGCATCCTCGCCGCGAACGGCATCGACAGCACTCGGGAGCACTTTGAGACCAATGTGATCGGTGTATTGCGAATGATGCAGGCTTTCGCTCCCATTCTTGCCGCGAACGGCGGCGGCGCGTTTCTGAATGTTTTGTCGGTATCGAGTTGGATCAACGCCGGCGCCATGACAGCCTACGGCGTCTCCAAGGCCGCAGCCTGGAATCTGACCAATGGGCTGCGCAACGAATTGCGTTCACAGGACACCCAGGTCCTGGCGCTGCACATGGGATACGTCGATACCGACATGACCAAGGGGCTCGAGGTCAGCAAGGCCTCGCCACAAAGTATTGTCAAGAATGCCTACGACGCGTTGGAGTGCGGTGCGAGCGAAGTGCTGGCTGACGAGCGTTCGCGGCTGATCAAGAGTGGATTGACTGCGAGTTCCGCAGTTTATCTGTAAATTGTTTGGATATTTTTGCAAAGAAAGTCAAATGCTCCTCGACGGCAAGTGTCACTGCGGAAATACCCCCAAGTGAGCAACCAAGATCCTCGAGCGGTGCCGGTTCCGTACAGCGAGCTAGCGCCGGAACTGTTGCGTGCGGTGGTCGAGTCATATGTGCTGCGCGAAGGGACGGACTACGGTGAAAAGGAATTCTCACTGCAGGACAAGGTGGCTCACGTGATCAGCCAACTAGAGCGCGGCGATGCCCGGATTGTATTCGACCCTGAGTCGCAGACGGTCGGCATCATAAGGACCCAGCCGCCATGAGCGGGCGCCGCGCCTACATCTCGATATTATCAATCAGACGCGTGCCGCCAAGGCGGGCGGCAGCGAGCACCACCAACGGTTCACCCTGCGACGGATCGCTCAAATCGCTTCGCCGGCGGACCGCCACATAGTCCGGCCGCCAACCGTGCGCGGTGAGCAAATCCTGCGCTTGGCTTTGCAGCGTTTGCCAATCGGTGCGGCCGGATTTGGCGGCGTCGACCACCGATTCCAAAACTTGATGGAGTTGCCTCGCTTGGACGCGCTCCGAGCCGTTCAAGTATCCATTGCGCGATGACAACGCCAGGCCGTCGGAATCACGAACCGTGTCAGCCGCTATCATCTCGATGGGGAATGCGAACTGCCGCACCATGTTTCGCAACACCAAGAGTTGCTGGTAATCCTTCTTGCCGAACACCGCGAACTCGGGTCGCACGATGTTGAAGAGCTTCGACACCACTGTGCACACGCCGACGAAAAATCCCGGCCGCACAGCTCCCTCCAAGACATCGGCGAGTTCCGGCGGCGGGTGCACCGTATATTTCTGCGCCTGCGGATACATGTCGGCTTCCGCCGGCGCGAACACGATGTCGCAGCCGTTGGCGGCCAGCAGCTTGCAATCGCGCTCGAAGGTGCGCGGGTACGTTGCGAAATCTTCGTGCGGTGCGAATTGCAGGCGGTTGACGAATATGCTGGTGACCACGCGTTCGCCGCGCTCGCGGGCGACGCGCACCAGCGACAGGTGACCCGCATGTAAATTTCCCATGGTCGGCACCAGCGCGACGTGGCGCTGAGCACTCAGAGCCTGGCGCAATTCGTCGGTGGTCCGGATGATGTGCACGGCGAATTCCGATCAGAAACTATGCAACGCATCGTCCGGAAATCGCCCGCCTTTCACTTCGGCCACGTAGTTGCGCACGGCCTGGTCGATGCTGGCGCCGCCATCCAGAAAATTGCGCACGAAGCGAAAGGGTTCGCCGCTAGTTAGACCGAGCATGTCATGCAGCACCAATACCTGCCCGCTGCATCCTGATCCGGCGCCGATCCCGATGACGGGTACGGGAAGTGACTTGGTTAGCTCGCGCGCCAGCGCCGCGGGTACCATTTCCACGACCAACAATTCCGCTCCGGCCTCAGCCAGTTCCGCGGCGTGTTGACGCAATACCCGTCCCGCGGCCTCGTCGCGCCCCTGAACCCGGTAACCACCCAAGGCATGCACCGACTGAGGCGTGAATCCCAAGTGAGCGCAGACGGGCACGCCGCGATCCACCAGAAAGCGGGTGGTGGGCACGGTCCAACCGCCGCCCTCGAGTTTCACCATGTGCGCGCCCTGTTGCATCAATTGCGCGGCATGGCGCATCGCAACTTCGACAGACTCCTGGTAACTCCCGAAGGGCATATCGGCAATGATCCAAGCGCTGTGATTGCCCCGCGCCACGCAGCCGGTGTGATAGACCATTTGATCCATCGATACCGAGAGTGTGGTCCGGTGGCCCTGCAGCACCATGCCGAGCGAGTCGCCCACCAACAACGCATCGACGCCGGCATCGTCCAACAGACGCGCGAACGCCGCGTCATAACAGGTCAACATGGCGATTTTTTCGCCCGCCGCATGCATTTCGCGAAGACGGCGCAAGGTGACGGGTTTTCGGGTGTTCATTCCCTATTGTGATGCACTGCGTACGTGTCGGCTAGTACACTAAGCCTACTTACCTGCCGCGGTCGCCGACATGCCATTTAAAACTTGGCTGCTTTTTCTGGTAATGGAAACCGCCCTGTCGCTATCCCCCGGCCCCGCGGTATTTTATGTAGTATCGCAAGGCATTCGCGGGGCCGCGAGGCGCACGCTTCCCGCGGCCGCCGGCATCATTGCTGCCAACGCAATTTACTTCACATTGTCGGCTACCAGTCTCGGCGCCCTCATCGCGGCCAGTGCCGGTTTTTTCACGATTGCCAAGTGGCTAGGCGCAGCATATTTGAGCTATCTCGGGCTCAAGACCTTGGTATCAGCGAATTCCAACCCCCCAGCCGCTTTGAGCGATACCGCGGCGGCGGGTCCCGGCGACCTGCGCCGCGTGTGTTTTGGGGCACTGACCCTGCAGCTGGCGAATCCTAAGGCGCTATTGTTTTTTTTGGCGCTCCTGCCGCAGTTCATCGATCCGGCGCGCCCGGTCGTGCCGCAAATGTTGATTCTGGCGGCGACATCGATGCTGCCGGAATTCTGTATTTTGCTGAGCTATGGCTGGCTGGCGCATCGCGCGGCGCGCGCCTCCGCCAAATTCGGCGTGTCAGGAAGCATGAACCGATGGTTGGGCTGGATCGAGGGGGCGGGATTGCTGGGTTGCGCGACTCTGGTTCTGAAGTTCAATCGAAGCGGCCACTAGATGAGGACGTGAAACCGACGTTTAGCGCGTGAGCATACCGCCGTGGCACCAGGCCATCACCCCGTTCGCGCTTACTGAGTTGCGAAAAACGATCGGGTTGCCGCAAAACAGAACGGAGCGACCAATGTCGCGTGATACGCCTCGGCGAGCGCCAATGCGCCCCCGTCGGTGGCTCCTTGCGCTATGGCATTTGCAACGACGAGGTCTTTGGCCAATTTGAAATCTTGCTTGAGGTTGGCGTATGGATCGTTTGCGGCGGCCGCCGATTCCAGATCCAGGACAGTGAACGATGGCGGGGCAGGGGACTGCGAGGTCCAATAGCCCTGCATCAGTCGGGTGTTGAGCCAGAAAACGAGCGGATCGTTGCTTCCGCCGCAGAGCAGTATCGGCGCCGTCGGTGTCCAATTGCGTAAATCATTTTTGCGTAACGCCTGCCGCCACGGGAGCGCGGGTGCGGCGGCCGCCAAACCCGTCGTAATCGTCGGGAAGCCGCCGTCAGGGTTTGCTTGAGCGTCCCGGAGATAGCTCAAGCGGTAGGTGTTTTGAAGCAGATTGCCGTCGCCGAAACCGAGTGCGAAAACTTCGGCCAGATTCGCCGGGGTGGCCGGCGGCGTAATATCGGCGAAGGCGGGAGCGGGAGGCGTTGAGCTGAACAGTGCAAATTCAGGAAGCTTGCCTTGCGCGTACAATTGGCTCCTGGGGGTAGTGCTGGGCAGCAGTGAATCGATGCCCGGAGCGTATTGCGGGGCGAACACGTCAGTGGGACTCGCATAAATATCGCCGTAAGCATGCTGGTAGGCAGTCAGCAGCAGCGTGGACGACACAGTCGCGCCGCCGTTGACTTCACCGTAAAACACGGCGTCCACAAAGGCTTCCAGAGCGTACGGTCCCGACATGGGAGCCGAGGCGGTGACTGGCATACCCGCGGTCTGCATGGCGCGATGAGTTGCCATGGCGACGTATCCGCCCTGCGAATAGCCGGTCACGAACAGTCGTCCGTTGTCCTGGGTCAAGGTCAGCGACGCGATGGGTAAGGCAGTGCGGGCGGCCGCGAGCGCATCAATCATATCCTTCGATTGTTGGTCGGCGACTAGATACGGGTGGTAAGACAATGCGGACGAGTCATAACCGGCGTAATTGGGCGCAACCACGATGTATCCCTGCGTTGCGAATACAGCCTCTAGAATCAGCGTTTCCGCATTGGCGGAATTGGTCATCGTGAAATCACGGGTAGTCGTCGTGCCGTGGGCATAGAGAACGATGGGCCGCTTCCCGGTACATCCGGCTCCGAGCCCCGTAGGCACCATAAGCGCGCCGGACGCGGTTGTCGGCTCATCGGCTCCGCCGACTGTCTCGTATTTGATGTCGTACATTAAGACGTCGCAAAGCGGCGGCCCGCTGAGCGCGAGCAGCGCTCGATTGGCGGCTACATTGAGCTGCACGAGCAGGCTGGTGGCGGTGACCGTCGACAGGAGTTCCGGGGCGCTTTGCAGCAACGTGCCTCGCGCCGGCGTCGAGGGTTGATCGGGAGCCGAATTCCGATTGGCGGCACCCCCACAGGCCGCCAGCCCTGCTGCGGCAATTACCCACGCGGATACGACCTTCAACAGCGACATGCGCGCGACAGAATAGGTCATGAGCATGATGCGACCTGGGTTGAAGCGGCGAACGCACAGGCCGACGGTGACGGATAGATCATATCGTCGGCCACGGTCAGCACTATCGGATTGGATCGCTTACGGACGTGGGGCAATTCCGACGGGCGAACGAGCCGGCCCGAGACCGTTTACCGGCGCTGCGTCCGCAGCGCCGTACCAGCCGCTTCGGCGATTGCTCGGGCGCTCCATCGGCAGCGGAGTTCAATTGCGCGGCATTCGAGCGGCGGCATCGACGCCTAGAAAGTAGCGCAGAGCAGGCGTAGTGGTCACCGTGCTGAAAATTGCCATGATGACCAGCATGGTGAATGCTTTCGGTGAAATGACGCCCAAATCCAATCCGACATTCAGCACGATGAGTTCCATCAGCCCACGGGTGTTCATCATGAATCCCAACATCGCCGATTGCGGGTGATTCAAACCGGATCGCCGCGCGGCAAAATAGCCTCCAATCAGCTTGGCGAAGCTCGCAACCGCGATGATGGCGAAGCACCAACCCCAATCCGCCCACGTATTCAAACCGCCGATGGCCGTGCGAAGCCCGGTGTAGGTAAAGTATATGGGCAGGAAAAACACCGAGACGAAATCCGCGATGTGCCCGCGCCATGCAGTCACGAATTCGCGTTCGTCATACAAAATGACGCCCATCATGAACCCGCCGAAAATTGCAAAGATGCCGATTTTATAGGTCGTCATCGCTGCAATGAAAATCACCGCCAATATGCCGCCGAGCAAGTTGGCGGACATCTTGCCTTCCTGCGGCCGGGATCTCCTTAGGATTGCTTTGAGCAGCGGTCTGGCGATTTTGACGCTGACCAAACCGAATAGCGCGACCATGGCGATTCGCAGCAAAAATTGCCCGGGATTAAGATCACTCACCGCCAGGGCGGTTACCAAGGCGAGCATCAACCACCCAACCACGTCGTTGACGGCCGCCGCGCCAATGGCGATGACACCGAGCCGCGTTCGGTGCAGATCGCATTCGATCAAGATGCGCCCCAAGATTGGCAGCGCGGTGATGGAGAATGCCGTTGCGACGAACAGCGCCATGTCGAGCCTGTTGGCCGGCGCAAAGTCGCGAGCCATGAGAAGTCCCAGGGCGAATCCACTGACAAAGGGCAGGGCGAGGCAGGCTAACGACACACGCAACACCGCCCCGCGATTCACCTGCTCCCTCAGATGGGCGAAGTCGAATTGGAGCCCAATGTGAAACATCAACAGAACGAGCCCGAGGTTCGACAGGATGGTCAATGGTTCGGGAGGCACGGAATGAAACACGTAGTTGAATGCGTCGGGTGCAATGAGCCCGAACAACGATGGGCCCAGCAATATGCCGATGATGATTTCGCCGACGGCGGGGGACTGTCCGCAGCGCTTGGCGAGCGCGCCGCCGAGCCTGCCGGCAAGCACGATCAGCGTCAGTTCGAGCAGCGTGAAATACAGAAGCAATTCATTCTTATGGGTGGCAACGCCGGCCACGCCAATCGGCGAACTCAATTTACGACATGCCTCCATTGATGGAAATGATCTGGCCGGAAATATAGGCGGCCTCTTCCGAAGCGAGAAACGCCACCAGGCTCGCCACCTCGGCCGGAGTTCCGGCGCGTTTCATCGGCACCAGGTTTGCGATGGCGTCGGCGTCGAAAGCCGTATCAATCATCGGGGTATTGATGATTCCGGGTGCGACGGCGTTCACGGTGATGCCCCGGCTCGCCACCTCGAGGCTCAATGCCTTGGTGGCGGCATTCAAGGCGCCCTTGGCGGCGGCGTAATTCACTTGACCGCGGTTACCGACAAGGGCGGTAACCGACGATATGCTGATGACACGGCCCCACCGTGTGCGAATCATCGGCAAGATCAGCGGCTGGGTCACATTGTAAAAGCCATTCACCGAGATGTCGATGACACTGTGCCATTGTTCCGGGCTCATGCCCGGAAAGACCGCGTCTTGGTGGATTCCCGCGTTATTCACCAATATCTGCACCGGACCCGCCTCGAGCATGGTTTCCACGGCGGCTCGGGTGGCGGCGGCATCGGTCAAATCGAATCGAACGGCCGCGCCCCGACCGCCTGCGGCTACGATGTCGGCGACCGTGGCCGCCGCCGCCGCGGTACCGCGATTCGCGTGCACGTACACGAAGTGACCCGCAGCGCCCAATCGCCGGCAAATTGCCGATCCAATGCCGCCGCTGCCGCCGGTCACCAATGCTCGAGTCGGCGCTTTATTCATATTTCAGCTTTTTGTCGGCATCGAGTATTACCGTGGCGCGGCCACTCAACAGATTTCGCTCTTGGGACCACAACGTGAAATCGTAGAGCGCCGTGAGCGGGTCGCCGGCCACGCGCGTTACCCCGCACACCAGATCACCGTCGATGTCGTCGAGGCGCAGAACCTGGATTCGAACGTCCCGCAAGCTCGCAAGAAATCCCACCTCGGCGCGAGGCGCAGCCGCACCATCCGCCAAGTTCCCGACGGAAGCTGCGCCGGCAGCCAGTGCGCCATGCACCGCCATGGTCTGTGCTGCGTATTCTATACCGCAGGCGGCGCCGAGGCGCCCATGCGATCGCATCGGATGATCGGCCTCGCGGTGAGTACCACTGCGGCTGCGTATATGCAGCGCGTTCCACTCGAGTATTTCGTCGAGCAGACACATGCGGCCACGATGGGGGATGTGTCTCTCGATCCAAGCGCGGTCTAGACGCATGGGTCGATTCGCACTTCCACGCGAGACACATCGAGATACTCGAGGTTCGCCCGGCCTGATTCGCGCATTGCCAGTTGCCGCAGCATGGGCAGACAACGCGCGGCGGGAATTGCCTGACGCAGCGCCTCCAGCGCTGGGTCGTCCAACCGATCGTGGTCTTGCGTGGTCATCGCGGTATCCAGCCGTGCCAGCGAATGCCGGGATCTTTCCGGCGCGAGCACCAAGGCGATGCCGAAGGCATCCGGGATGGGACGCACGGCATGCAGCGGTTGCGGGTACTCGGTATCGTACGCGACCAGCAAAATGGGTTCGTGATCGACCACGACCTGCGTCACCGCTTCCAAGAGACCGGCGGCAAAACTTGCGTCGAAGGCGCACAGTACATTCGATTCCGCGACCGCTCCCGTGGCAATGCTCCAGTAGCCGGCTGCGGCGTTGTGTACGGAATTGGCAAAGCGGGTGGGTGATATCTCCCGACCGGCGGTTGCCAACGCTTGGCAGATTTCGTGACAGTTATCCCCGTCGCCTCCCGAAGATGAAAACACGCTGGCCAATTTCGCGGGATCGGCGCCTGCTTGCGAGGTGGCTTCCAATGCAACCGCCAATGCGAGCTTGACCACCCTGCCGGTGCGTCTGCGTTCCGCAGCCGCCAGAATCGTCGGCACTGGCAGCACGGTGGGAGCGGATTGGTACATTTTCTTGCCCGACAGCACGGCCGCAGCCGCGGGCCAGCTGACCAAGCCCGGACCCACTACGCCTATGCCATCGACGTAAGTGCGAAGGATCATCCTGCACGGCCGAAAATCAAACTGCAGTTCGTGCCGCCGAAGCCGAAGGAATTACTCAGCACGCGGGCCACAGACGACCGCCGATTCTCCTTGATGTAGTGCGCCATAAGGGTGGGGTCGACGGTGCTGGTATGCACGCCGCCCGGCATCAACCCATTCTCGACGGCGAGCGCACTGATTACCGCCTCCAACGCGCCCGCGGCTCCCAAAGTATGTCCGGTGGCCCCCTTGGTCGAACTGCAGGGAATGGTCGGGCCAAAAACGCTGGTCACGGCCTGACTCTCGGAACGGTCATTGCTGGGTGTGCCGGTGCCGTGCAAATTGATATAGGCGATGTCGCTGGCTTCGAGACCGGCGGCGGCGAGCGCAGCCTGCATGGCGCGGCGCGCGCCAAGACCTTCGGGATGCGGTGCGGACATGTGATACGCATCACTGGATTCGCCGATGCCGAGCAGCAGCACCGCTGCGCTGTCCACGTCATTCGATAGCCGCTCGAGCAGTGCAAAGGCCGCCGCCTCACCTACCGATATGCCGTCACGAGAGATATCGAAGGGGCGGCAGGGTTCGCGCGACGAGAGCTGCAAGGAATGAAACCCGTACAGGGTGGTGAGACACAAGGAATCCACGCCCCCCACCAATGCCGCGTCGATGACTCCGGCCTCGATCATGCGGCGGGCGGAACCGAAAACTTTAGCGCTGGATGCACAGGCGCAGGATACCGCAACGGCAGGCCCCTCCAGCCGGCAGCGCTGGCGCACATAGTCCGCCACTGAGAAAGAATTGTGCGTCGAGCCGTATTCGAACCCCGGCGGCAACGCGCCGCTCGCTGCATCGCGATCACGATAGGCGAGTTCGGTTTGCAGGATGCCTGCCGTGCTGGTGCCGATGAAGACTCCGACTCGCCGCGGTCCCCACCGCGTCGCGGCCTGCGCGACCGCCGCTAAAAAACCGTCCTGCTGCATCGCAAGCTCGGCGAGGCGATTGTTGCGGCAATCGAATTTACGCAGATCGACGGCAAGTTTTTGCTCATCGACGCCGGCCACCTCGCCTATGTGAGTGTCGATGTCGACCGTCTCGAATTCGCAATGGGTCAGACCGCTGCGTTGCCGAACCAGGCTGTCGAGGGTTTGCGCCACGCCCCGTCCGATACAGCTGGTCGCCGTGAATTTTTTCATCAGTAGGGGTTTCATTCGGGGGCCACCACCGAGCGCGGCGTCGCAATCATCAACACATTGGCAAAAGGGGTTCCGCGGCTCATCGGAACGGCCTCGCTGTCGAATCCGCTGTCGGACAACAGCCTCTGCCACTGCAATGCCGAGCGGTAGTGCAGCTGCCTGAAACCACGGCCCCTAAGCACAAGTGTCGTCTGATCCACCCATTTGGCCAGTTTGAATCCCCACCCGCCGCCCCCATCCGCGACCCGCAGCAACAGCACTCCGTCGACCAGCAAGGCGCGGCGTGCGCGCAGGAGAACATTGCATTGATCGGCGTATTCAATGTAATGCAGCACGTCGAGAATGACTATGCCATCGACGCTGCCGAAATCGGTTTTGCGCAAATCGCCGGTTTCGAATGCGGCGTACTTACCCCACGCCCGTTGTGCTCGTACTACATAACGGTGCTCGAGTTCAATGCCGCGAATTCTGGCGCGGCTGCCGGCCGCGAGCAACCATGCGGCCAACAGACCCTGGCCACAGCCTAGATCGAGGATGCGCGCGCGCTGGGTCAGTAATCCGCGCGCAAGGATGGCGCCAAAGACCGGATCGCGCCTGAGCTTACCGCGCGCGAAGCCGTAGGCGAAGCGGCCGGACGCGCGGTAGGGTTCACTGGCCTTGTCCAACAGCGCAGGGTCGAGGCGCGCGGCGGCGGCGTTCATGACTCTAGCGCCGCACGCAGGGTGATGGGCGACAACCGCCGGGAGCGCAGGGTATCGAGCAGCCGCGGCAGGACGTCTAGAATTACAGGATAGCCATGGCGGTCGCGGGCCGAATTGCCGTCGTGCAGGAGCAGGATGTCACCGCCGTGCAGCGAATGCGTCAAGCGTTGGTAAACGGTGTCCGCATCGCCGTTGACCGTGTCGAATCCACGACGGGTCCAACTGGCGAGTCGCAGCTGCAGGCGGGCCAGCACGGGTTCGAGAAAGGGATTGCGCAATCCCGCCGGGGCGCGAAAGAAGCGCGGAGGGCTGCCAGTCACTCGCGTGATTCCGTCTTGTGCGCGCGAGATTTCGGTTCGCATGCCATGCGGTCCCAGCAGCGAAAAATTGTGCCGATGTCGCTGGCTGTGATTCTCCATCGAATGACCTTGCCGTACGATTTCCTGCGCCAGCCTCGGGTAGCGCTCGACGCGCTCGCCTACGCAAAAGAAGGTGGCAAGCGCTCGATGCTCGGCGAGCAGTGCCAGCACCGGCGGCGTCACATCGGGATCGGGCCCGTCATCGATGGTGATCGCGACGCTCGCGGACGCCCCGGCGGGCAATTGAATTAAGTTCGGTCCCAGCAATTGGCTGCGCGGCCACAGGCCGGCGCCGGCGAGGACGCCGTGATTTGCGGCCACCGCTCCCACTGCCCAGGGCCACACGCCGGGCTGAAGCAACGATGCGGCCGCGGCGCCCAAATGCACGGCGCCAGTCGCGTACAGCAGCGGAGTGGGCGACCAACGCCGCACAGGGTTGCTTTGGCCTGTCATGTGAAACGCGAAGCCAAAAAATTCTCCCACCGCGTTATCCAAGTGCGTGAGTCGGTGCCGCCGACGCTCGACAGCAAGGCGGCGAACAGCAGCGCCAGCAAAGCACCGGGCGCCACGGTGGTGCCGAGCGCCACCAACACGGGAACCTGCGAAAAAGATAGGAGACCAAAACCGATCACGGTACAGGCATTGGCGATGGTAAGCGAAGCCAAGGTGAGCGCCTGGCTGTCCGCCTCGTGCAGGCTCGACTGACGGTCAAAAAATAAGGCGTAGTTGGATCCGACCGCGACGATGAGCAGCATTCCCACCAGGTGCAAAATAGTCAGCGCCACCTTGGCGAGCGCCAGCCCTGCGGCAACCACGAGTACCGACAGCACCAGCGGCGCCAATACGCGGGCGACGCGCACCGGCGAACGCAATGCAACCAGCAACAGCCCGAGCAAAGCAGCAAATCCCCATGCCGATAAATGGATGGCTTCATTCAAGTAGCTGGCGTACAAGGCGTCCGATTCCCTTTTAAGATCAAGCACCCGCGTTTGCGGCAAATTCGCCGCGCTCAAGGCCGCGCTGACTCGATCCGTGTCGATATCCTGGCTCGAGCCCAGGGCATGCAGCGGCATCAGCGCATTGAAGCGGTCTTTTTGATGCAGAATCAACGCCTCGAATCCGGTGCCTAGCGAGGTACCCCGCAAATCCCGGGCTGTCGCCAGAGGCGACTGGCGTGCCCGCTCGACATCCTGCACAAAGGGCAGCAGGCGTTCGCCGCGTACCGCGAGGTGGGCGGTGGCTCGCGATAATCTCTCTCGCAGCTCCGACTCGGTGGGCAAGCTATCGCGGCGCGCCTGCTGCGTCGCGAGACTGGGTAAGTAATTGGCAGGGCTGTCGAAGCCGCCGATCACTTTTGTATCCACCAAGGGTTGCAGCACTCGCGCTGCGCGTTCGGCACCGCTCAAGACTGATTCCAATGTGGCGCCGGAGACGATGAGCACGGCGCGAACGTCTGCCGCGCCCAAGTCGGCTCGCAATGCGACGTCGGCATTTTGATCCGCGAGCGGCACGGGGCTCAGTGCCGACAGTTCGCGATTCCATAGGGTGCCGCGGTGCGAATAACTCACCACCAGGGCTAAAGCCGCGAGGGCGATGCCGGATGACGTAATGGCGATGCCGTTGAGACGCCGCAAGGGCTGCAGCAGCCCGACGATGCGGGCGCCCAACGGGGCAGCATCGCGTATCGCAAACTCACGCGGCAACACGGCCGGCAACAAATAGCGGGTGACCAGAGCCGCTGTGATCAGCCCGCTGATCGAATACAGGCCGAGTTGCGCCAATCCGGGGAAGCCGGAAGGCAGCAGCGAGGCAAAGCCACAAACCGAGGCCAGCATCCCCAGGCGAATGATGGGCCACCAGTGCCGTTGCCAGTTCAGCGACGCAGCTGCGTCATTGCCGAATCGGCGCGACTGCACAAAAAAATAAATCGAATAGTCCACCGACTCGCCGATCAAGGTGATGCCGAAGCCCAGCGTGATACCGTGGACGGCGCCGAAGCCGAGCGCGACCGAGGCGATTCCTAACAATGCGCCACTGGCCACGGGCAGCAAGCCCAATATGACCGCCGGCAATGAGCGGTACGCCGCAAATAAAATGCCGGCTACCAGCAGGCTGCTGATTATCGAGAGACGCACGGCCGCGGTTTTGATCTTGTCGCGCGCCGCCACGGCGAACACGCCAGGCCCGCTTATCCTCAACTGTAGCGTTCCACCGGCAGCTGCAGCAAATGCCGCCCGAATGGCTTGAATCGCGTGCTCCTGCGCGTCGGTATCCGAGCCAGGCGCCCTCACCTGCGCGACCGCCAAGGCGCGGGTGCCGTCGCGCGACACCCACACGCCATCGCGCGTCACGGGCGCCGGCGCACGGGCCAGTTGCTCGATGATGTGCGTCATTTCGCCGGTTGGGTCGCTGGGCAGCAGCGATTTGAGCAGCAACCCGGCGGGCGATGCCAGATCGTCAATCGACTCCTGGATCGCTGACTGCAGACCGGCGGCGGTGAATCGCGAGGGGGTTACCTGTTCGCTCAACAGATACCGATGCCGCAGCAAGAAATCCCGATCGAGTTGCGCGGTCACCGGCTCGCCGTTATCAATGCTCGAGAATTGGGGGTCGAGCCGCAGACGTCTTGCCATTTCAGAGGACACACGGGCACGAGCCTGGGCGTCGCCGCGTTCGATGGCGATGAGCATCAAGCGGCTTGCGGGACCATCGCGCAATTGATCGACCAGGAGCTGCTGCGCGGCAGTGGGATGAGTCGGTAAGAACGCCGACAAATCCGTAATGTAACGGGCGCGCGCCACGATAATCGCGGCGCACGCGATGCACAGTACCCACAGCGCAAGGATGCGGGCTCGAGGACTCATGGCGCCGCGATGGGGCGCAGGGTCATCCGTGATCGGTCACCGTCCGCCTGACGAATGTCGACTTGCCGCAGTTGGTCCGCCGCCCCGACGATTTGCACTTGGACCGCGTACTTTGCGATTTGACGATCCAGCGGCACGAGAGTGAGCGTCCAACGATCGATACTGCCGGCAAACTCAACGTGAAATACTCGTTCCAGGGCGGCTCTATCACCCGCGAGGGTCGCGCGAATGCTTTCTATGAACGGCAGAAGCTGCGGATAAGAGCGCAACTCCACGACGCGCCGGCTATGTCCGCGCTCCACGGTCAGCATGCCGCCCTCCAGCAGCACACTTTCGGGGCGCGGCTTGAGAGTGCGCTTTTCGAGGCGATCGGGTGCGTCGTAGCGCATTTCTCCCATGGATTCCAAGGGGTGCTTCAGCGCCGCCAGGAACTGTTGGTCGACGAACTCGACTCGACCATGCTGCCGCATGGCGAGCAGCCGCATCACCTCATCGAGGTCACCCGTAGCGAAGCTGGACTTGGCCGGAAAGACGACGGTGATCAACAGCGCGAGGAGCGGCAAGCGGCGTTTCATGCGCAGACGCTCGCTGTCGCGACACTCATGCCTGCGGCGCCCCCGGCTTGGTCTGCCAGAAATCGAAGAAGTTGAACCAGTTGTAAGGATCGGAGCGGCAGTACCGATCGAGAACCGCGGCATAGCGTTCGACGGCGGCGCGCACTGCAGCGGCCCGCGCTCCGGTCGTAGGATTGGAGAAATCGGCCACTCGCTCGAACACCACGTGATAGGCGTTTTTGCCGCGATACAATCCAACCATGAAAAACACGGGGCAGCGCAAAATGGCTGCCGCGCGCATGGGGCCGGTGGGCAGGTAGGCGCGCGCGCCCAAAATGCTCACTTCTTGCACGGGCTCGTTTCCCAAGGTCCGATCGCCCAACACGCCGACGAAAGCGCCGCGATCGAGGCGCTGGGCGATATTCAGCATGGCGTCCAGGTGGCCCAGAGGAACGATGTCTGCGCGCAATTGCGGATTGACCGAGGCCAGGATGGCGTTGATCTTGCGTGCATTCTCCTCGTACATGGCCATCGCAACCCGCAGCCCCGGCTGCCGCCGTCCAAGGCTGTGCATGACTTCGAAGCTTCCCATGTGGGCGCCCATGAGCAAGGCGCCCCGGCCGCTCGCCGCCTGAGCTTGCAGCAAGCGCTCGCCCTCGACGGTGATATTGAAAATCTCGTACTGTTGATCGATCAGATACACTCGATCGTGAATGGTGGTGGCAAAGCTCAAGATTTGCCGAAAGCGGTCGCGCGCGCGCGCGTTGCGGCCGAGAGCGAGGCGCAAATAGCACAGCGAGTGGCGCCGCGCGACGGGCGCAAACAAAAAGAAGTAAAGGGCGATCCCGTAAAGCACGGCGCGGCTCAATGGCCGGCCCAGACGCAGTGACAAAAACGCCATGATGCGCAAGAGCGCGCTGCTGCCCCTTTCGCGCTTCCTGATCCATTCCGCCTTGCGCCGATCCTGCGTGAAATTAACCGCCTTGAGCGTCATACGGCGCTGACCGGCGACGTCGCGTTGGACAGGGTGCCGCTGGCGACCAGTCGATCGGCGACCGCAATGGTGAAGCGAATGAGTCCGTCCTTGGGCGCTTCATGCACCAACTGCAACGCATCGCCGGGGCGCACGACCGCGAGGAATTTTGCGGACGCGATTTTCCACTGTTGCAGATCGAGGCCGCGTTGGCGCTGCACGGCTTGCAACACCTCATCCAACAATACCGCGCCGGGCAGCACGGGAAACTTCGGGAAATGCCCCGCGAAGGACGCATGATCGGGGGAGATGTCGAGCGAGCTCTGCATGCTCATGGCGCGGCGCTCGTGTGCAGATGTTTATGCGCCAGTTCCTGCAATGTCCGTAGCGGCAATTTGCCCGTGCCATTGCGCGGCAACTTTTCCACGATTATCAAGGGACGCGGCAGGAACACCGAATCGATCCGTTGCCGCAGCCGCTCTATCAATGCGGCGACGCTCAGGCCGGGCGCGACGACAACGGCTCCGAGGCGGGCGACTCCGGTGGAGCCGGTCGCGGCATCGCTCATGAAAAAAGCGCCGTCGACCACTCCGGGTATTGCGTTCAGCTGAGCATTCAAATAGCCGAACGAACTGCGTTTACCGGCGACGTTGACCAGGTCAGCCGTGCGACCGTGCAGCAAAAATTCCTCCTCGCCGGTGAGTTCAATGACATCGCACAGGGCAGTGAATTGTTCGATGTGACCGCCGTGGGCGCAGACCTTGCCATTGTCGAGGCTCAGCCGAACGCCAGGCCAGAGCCGCCACGCGGCCGAGTACGCGGTACGGCGCAGCGCGATTTGGCCGGTTTCCGTGGAGCCGTAGATTTCCAGCAAGCGACTTGCATACTTGGTTTCGACTTCGCGAGCGAGCTCCTGCGCCAGCGGCGCGGTTGCCGAGACGATGAGTTCGATCGGCGGCAAATCGACTTCCGAGGCAACGAGCGCGCGCAAATGCACCGGCGTCGTCACCAGCACCCTCGGTGTGGGGACTGCCGACACCGCGGAGGCGATGTCGGCAGGATAAAAAGGCCGTTCGGCGCTGAATGCATTACCGCTGAGCAAAGCAAGCAGCACTGTGGACTCGAAGCCGTACATGTGTTGCGCCGGTACGGTACCGATGAGCGTATGCAATCGGCCATCCAACAACCCCAAGCGAGGAGCACCGTCCAGCACGCAACGCGCGAGACGGCCCCAGGTCTTCTTGTAGGGCAGAGGCGTCCCTGTGGACCCGGATGTGAATACGATGGCCGCGAGCTGAGTCGTGGGAATTGCCGGAACCGTCCAGGCCGTGTCGGCCGCAGGCAATTGCTCGGGATAATGGACCTGCGGCAGGGCGATATCGCAGCGGCGATCATCGGTCAGGCAAAAGGCATCGGGTGCGAAATCCGCAAGCTGTCCGATCACTTCCGGCGTGTGCGTCGAGGGCAGCAGACTGACGCGGCCGGACATGAGGCATGCCGCCAGACCCACGGTGAAGCGGTATCGATCGGCGCAGACATTCAGCACATGTCCTCCGCCCGGCAAGCACTGCGCCAGGTGCGCCGCGTCCGAGACGAATTGCCCAGCGGTCACCGGCTCGCCGGCTCGATGAGCAATGATCGAGTCAGGCGAGCGATGCGACAGTAACGGCAGGGTATCCATCACGCGAGGCCTAACCGGGGCTCGCGAAATAGACCCGCACAGAGTCGAGAATGCTCCGACGCTGCTGCGGCAAGACACGCCGCCTGACGGCGTATTCGGCGACGAACATCATTCCCATCAATGGGATCGCGCAGAAATTGGCGAAGCACGACCAAAGCCGCAGCGGTGCGAATTCATACAGAATGAGAGTTGCAGCTGCCATCGCGAGGAAGAACAGCGCCCATGCCGCGGTGACGCGGCGCGTGTATTGCACCTCGTAGGCGCTCAGCGGTCCATGCACTCGATCAGCGAGTTGCGTGCATAGCGCGGCGCTCCCTCCTCGCAAGGAATGAGCGAAACTCGCCGCCATGAGGCTGTAAAAGCCGCCCTCCTGCAACAAATAGACATCTGCAAAATTCTGTTCGAGCAGCGGCCACAACTGACCCAAGAGCAGGGCTAAGGCTGTGGCGAGCAGCAGCGCCACGCCCACGTGAGTCCAGCGCCGCACCAAAACGACAATGACCGTCAACAGCGGCGCCACCGCCAGACCCACCCCGAGATCACGCGTCTTCGCGACTGAATTGCTGTAGTGGGATAGTCCTGAGTAGGCGACAACGAACAAAATGACGGCAGCCAGCTGCAGTCTAGGCCGCCAACGCATGGCTACTTGGTTCTATGTGCGGCAATGTGACCTGCAAGGTGCCTCAGCGAACGAAAAATTTGCTGATTTTCCTGGCTGTCGGCGCGCAATTGAACGCCGTAATGCTTGGAGACGATCAGTGCCACCTCCAAAATATCGATGGAATCGAGGCCCAGACCCTCGCCATAGAGCGGCGCTTCGGGGTCGATGTCCTCGGGGGCGACTTCGAGGTTCAATGCTTGCACGAACAGAGTGGCGATTTCCCGCTGGAGACCGACATCGGCCAGGGGCGCCGGCTGTTGCATGAGCGACGCTTTGTCGGACATAGGCTAGGCTTTCGATTGGGTTTCTAAGTAGCCGGCATTATATAGGTGCGGGCCCGAGCGGCAACTCGCCACTGATCGGCGTATTGTAAGTCAATGCAAGCACCGCACCCGCCGCTTGACGACTACTACGCTGACGAGGCCGCCCGGGGCGGCTGGGTCAAACAGCTATTCGACCAGACCGCAGTCGATTATGACCGCATCGAGCGCGCCATGGCCCTGGGGTCGGGTTCTTGGTACCGAGGGCGGGCTTTGCGTCGCGCGGGGATCGAATTAGGCATGCGGGTGTTGGATATCGGTGTCGGCACGGGGCTCACTGCCCGGGAAGCGGCCCGTTTGGTGGGCGATACCGGTTTAGTGACGGGAGTTGACCCAAGTCCGGGGATGCTGGCGCGCGCTCGGTTGCCTCCGGGCGTGCAATTGCTGATCGGTCAAGCGGATGCCATTCCGGTGCCGGCGGCCACCGCGAATTTCCTCTGCATGGGCTATGCATTGCGGCATGTGGGTGATCTATCCGCGGCATTTCGCGAGTTTTCGCGGGTGCTGGTGCCCGGCGGACGGCTTTGTGTGTTGGAAATCACCCGTCCGACGGGCCGCGTGTTGCACGCGTTGCTGAAGGCCTATATGCGCGGCGTGGTTCCCTGGATGGCCCGGTCCATCACCCGGAATCGCGACCTCCCCACTCTGATGCGCTATTACTGGGACACCATCGAGGCTTGCGCCGCGCCTTGCGTGATCATGGCGGCAATTCGCGAGGCGGGATTCGTCGAAGTCGATCGACACGTAGAAATGGGCGTCTTTTCCGAATATCGAGCGCGCAAGCCCGCTTAGCGGTTACGCTCCCTCAGGCGTCGCGCCGCCAATGAGGGCAAACGCAGAATGAATCCCCAAAACAACCGAAAGTGCATCCAGGTGAGCAGGGCATTGTCACGCCAATAGTTGAAGTGGGAAACACCGCCGTCCTGCGGCCGATAATAGCGAACCGGCGCCGCTAGATTGACGGAGCGCACTCCGCGCCAGCTCAAACGCACCACCGCCTCCACGTCGAAATCGAAGCGGCGCATCCAGCGCTGGCGCCCCATGACCTCGATCAAAGGGCGGATCGGATAGACGCGAAAACCGAATAACGAGTCGCCGATGCCATCCCACAAGGTTTCGAGATTGGCCCACCAGTTCGAGATCTTGCGTCCTTGGACCCGCACGCCCGGTGCGCTGGCGTCGAATATGGGCCGGCCCAAGATCATTGTTTCCGGCGCAGCCAGCGAAGCCGCCATGAAGGCGGGAATTCGCGCAGCGGGGTGCTGGCCGTCCGAATCCATGGTCAGCGCGTGAGTGAAGCCTTGGGCCACCGCTTCGCGTAGTCCGAACAGTACAGCGGCGCCTTTACCGCGATTCTCGGGCAGCACGAATACTCGCAACGCGGGCTCGGCGGCGGCCATGGTCGACAATTGCTGCTCCGACTGGTCGGTGCTGCCGTCGATGATGACCCACACCGGAGTCCACTCGGCCAGCGCGGCGCGAACTGTCGCATAAACCTTCTGTCCCGGGTTGTAGCTTGGAATCAGTACCAGGTGGGTGCTGGAGGCTGTCGGCATGCCGCTCATTGGAACCTCAGTCGCGCCTGAGCCAGCGCGACTGCAAGGCGCCTTCAAGCACATGGCGGTAGTAGCGATCGAGTTCAGCGGTGAACGCGGTGACATCCGACGGGGGATCGAAACGCTTGCCAAGTTTGACTCGGTAGACAATGGGCAGTGCGGGACGCTTGAACAGCGGCCAGCCCTTGCTCAAATAGGGTGAATCGGTCTCGATCACGAGGGTCTGCACGGGGACATCGGCGTGCTTCGCGATCAGGCCCACGCTGCCGACGATGGGATTGATGGGGTTGCGAGTGGTGCGCGTGCCTTCGGGGAACAACAGCAATATTCCGCCGCGGTGAAGATGCGCCACGGATTCTTTGACCATTTGGCGTGCGGATTCGTTTCTGACATAGCGTGCGAGCCGCGAGCCTGCGCCCAAGAACACGTTTCTCATCAGTTCGGATTTCATGACGCATACGAGATTGGAGTGCCGGGTCAGAATCAGCAGGGCATCGATCAGGCAGGGATGATTCGGCGCCAATATGAGCGGCGGGCCGCCTCTCAACAAATCCAGCTCGGTCAGGTCCAGGCGATAGGTTCGCGTAATCGACAGCGACCAGGCATAGAGGCGAAATCCGCTCGTGATGCCGCGTCGTCCCACGGCCGTGCCGATCCGCTCGGGAAGTATGTAGTACAGGGGTATCGCGAATAGCGACCAAGTGAGGCAAATCACCCCCAGCAGGGCGAGTGAACTGTAGAGCGCGAAATACTCATAGCTGATTTTGAGTGGACGCGGCATCGGTAATTTCAATCAGCAACGTCGACGATTTCCGCGGAGCGGTGGATCATCCAGGCGATGCCGAAACCAGCCGACCAGTAGCTTCTGCGCTGCACCAGCGGGCTGTCGGTGAATATGGCGCCCGCCAGCGAGTCGTAGCGCGCGTACGCCCCCACCCAGAACTTGGGGAAGCGCTTGGATATGGCAGTAACAAACTGCGTGCCGGCATATCCGCCCACGGCTTGGTACATGGGTCGCGATGCCGTGACGTATTGCGGTGCCACCGAATAAAAATAATTGTGGTAACGGCGATCGGCGTACAAGGGACCGGTCAAGAGTCCCAAGTTCCAGCCGCTAAATCCTCCCGGATCGACGACGTCCAGAGCGAACTGCGGTGTGAAGGTCCAGCCGATTGCTTTGGGCGAGTTTTCGATCGTGAATGCGGCACGCAAGGGCGCACGCAAATCGAATTTGACGCGCGCGTCGCTGCTGCGCCACAAATGCAGGTTGACGGTAGGTCCGAGTTCAACCGCGGTGCGAAGATCGGGCATGCCGCTGCGCACGCGGTCATTGCGCACGGGTGTGGTCACGTTGAAACTCACATTGAGTTCGAGCCGCTTCTCGTTGAACAAGGTGCCGCGCACGCCGTCCTTGTCCGCTTTGAGGAATTTGCCGTTGTAGGCGATGTATGGGACGGGAGTCGGATACACATGAGAGGTATCGGCGCCGCGATAATCTTCGAAGCCCAGGGCGCCGATCCCCAGTCCGAATTCCCACAAGGGTTGCTCTTTGGCCTGGGCGCAAGGCGCGAGAGCAGCCGCCGCCGCCAGCGTCGCGACTGGGAGCATCCGACTCCGGCGGTTCTTCAGCGTTGCAGCCATCAGCCGCTTGTCATGTTCAAGGCTCGGGCGAATAGATAAACCCCGGCGACGGCCAGCTAGTCTATCGCGCCGACAAACACCGGTCCAACGCCTGTAAGATACCAAACCATGCACATTTTGATTGTCGAAGATGACGAAGTGGCGCGCGACCATTTGGCAAAGGCGCTGCGCGAGGTGGGTCATACGGTCGACTCGGCCGGAAACGGGCTCGAGGGGTTGCAATTGGCGTCCTCCATCGCCGCCGATCTCGTGATCGTGGATCGGATGCTGCCGCAGTTGGATGGACTCGCCTTGGTGCAGTCGTTGCGGGCCACCGGACGCAAGATGCCCGTGCTCATCCTCAGTGCGCTCGGCGACGTCGATGATCGCATTACGGGTCTGCGGGCGGGCGGCGATGACTATCTGACCAAACCGTATCACATGCCGGAGCTGCTGGCGCGCATCGATGCCCTCGCGAGGCGGGGTGAAGCCGGCAATTCCGAGGCCAACACCAAGTTGAAATTGGCTGATCTGGAGCTCGACCGGATGACGCGGCGGGTGACGCGCAACGGCAAAAAAATCGAGCTTACCGCCCGTGAGTTTCAATTGCTGGAGTTCATGATGCGTCACAGCGGCCAAGTGGTGACGCGCACCATGCTGCTCGAGGGTGTGTGGGACTACCACTTCGACCCGCAAACCAATGTGATCGACGTGCATATCAGCCGTCTGCGCCAGGCGATCGACAAGGATTTCGACAAGCCCCTGCTGCACACGGTGCGCGGCGCAGGGTACAGCTTGCGCGAAGACGAATAGCGGATCCGCCATGGGACCCGATCAACGGTTTCTCGGCATACTCGATACCTCGCCGTTTCGCATCGCCATCGTCTATTCGCTGGTGTTCGCGTGCGGTGCGGCCGCGCTGTTGGGCGCAGTGGATTTCGCGGTGTCGCGAGTGGTCGACGGCAGCACCGACAATCTCATCGAAGCCGAAGTCCAAGGCTTGCGCGAACAAATGGTGGCGCTGTCGCGCAGCGACTTCATCGAATTGATCGAGCAGCGGTCGCAGGATCAAGACGTTCGTGGCGCGGTGTACTTGATGGTGGATCCGCAATTGCGGCCGGTGGCGGGTAATGTGCCGGCATGGCCGAAAGTAAACGCGGATCAGGGCAAATGGTTCTTGTTCAAGGTTTCGGTGCCGTTCGGCGACGAAACGCGCGAGCACGAAATGCGCGCGCAGCGATTCCCTTTGCCCGGCGGTTATAAAATGTTGGTGGGGCACGACGTGCAGGAGCGCCAGGACGTCAAGAGCCTGATGGCGCGTGGGCTCATCGCGGCCGTGGTGATGACTTTGCTGCTGGGTTTGGGCGGCGGCTTTTGGATGGGGCGGCGCATCCTTGCGCAGGCCGGCGCGATGTCGGCGGTCGCCACTCAAATCATGCGCGGTGATTTGTCGCAGCGTCTGCCGGTTCGGGACGCCGACGACGAAATAAATACTTTGGCGCGCGAAATCAACAATATGCTCGATAAAATCGAGCAACTCACCCTGGGCATGCGCACCGTGCTGGACAGCGCAGCCCATGATTTGCGCACGCCGTTGAACCGCTTGCAAGCCACGGCCGAGGGTGCGATGTCGCAACTCACGCCGGGCTCGGTCGAGCGGCGCGTGCTGGAGCGTGTGACCACCGAAGTGGATCAGATGCGCAGTACCTTGGATGCGCTGCTGCGCATTGCGCTTGCTGAAACCGGTACGGTTGCGCGGGAACAAGTCGATCTGTCGCAATTGGTCGAAAGCGTGGTCGAGCTGTACGCACCCGTGAGCGAGGAGCGCGGCATCGTGCTGGAGAGTTCCGTAGCCCTCGGAGCGCAGGTGAAGGGCAACCGGCAACTGTTGGCGCAGGCGCTTGCGAATCTGCTCGACAACGCCATTAAATTCACACCCGACGGCGGGCGCATCCGGGTGCTGCTGCGAGGGTCGAGCGGCGGGCCGGAAGTCGTCGTCGAAGACAATGGCCCGGGAGTACCTCCTGACAAGCGCGAGATCGTTCTGGGGCGCCGAGTGCGGCTGGATGAGGCGCGGAAATTCCCCGGGTCTGGGCTCGGCTTATCGCTGGTGGCGGCGGTAACGAAATTGCACGGTGCACGATTGATTCTCGACGACGCCGCACCGGGACTGCGGGTTTCACTGAAGTTCTAAAGGTTCACTCGGGTTATAAGGAATTTCGATGTCGCGCTACTGGGTTTTTGCTGTGAGTGTGGTTGCCCTGGCTGCTCACGCCACGACCATGCCCCCGTCCAAGCCGGTTCTGGTGTCCGGAGTGGATCTGCAGTACATCGACCGTTCAGTGCGTCCACAGGACGATCCGTATCGGTACCTGAACGGCAAGTGGTTGGATAGCTTCCGGCTGCCGCCCGACAAGGGCAACTACGGCGCCTTCACCCTCATCGAGGATTCGACTCAGGAGCAGCTGCGCAGCCTCGTCGACGAACTGGCGGCGGGCGCGGACCACAATGGCGCGCTGGGCGGTGCCGTGGATCCCGACATCCAAAAGCTCACCGATTTATATGCGAGCTTCATGGACCAGGCGCGGCTCGAGTCGTTGGGCTTGACGCCCTTGCGGGCGGAATTTGCCGCCATCGACGCCATGTCGGACAAAGCCCAGCTTCCGGCGTTGATTGCGCACATGAATCGCATAGGGGCGGGCGCACCCTACGATTTCTACGTCAACCAGGACGCGAAGAAGTCGACTCAATATGCGGTCATCATCCATCAAAGCGGTCTGGGAATGCCGGACCGTGATTACTATTTGAAGGACGATGCCAAGCTCAAGGACACACGCGCCCAATATCTGGCGCACATCGGCAAGATGCTGGCGATGGCGGGTGATGCGCAGTCCGCGGCCGAGGCGGCCGCCATACTCGGGCTCGAAACCGCGCTGGCGCAGGTGCAGTGGACGAGGGTCGAGAACCGCGATCCCGTCAAGACCTACAACAGGACGGCGATCGCCGATCTGCCCAAGCTGATGCCCGGCTACGACTGGCACGGGTATGTGCGCGACACCGCGATCGCGGGCAAGACTGATTTCGTCATCGTCACGCAGCCCGGCTATTTCACCGGTCTCGGCAAGGTGATCGCGGCGACGCCGCTGCCGGTCTGGAAATCCTATTTCAAATGGCATTTGCTGTCTTCCGCAGCGCCGTTCTTGTCCAAGACCTTCGTCGATGAGGGCTTCGCCTTCTCAGGGACGGTGCTGAATGATATTCCGGAAAACACCCCGCGCTGGAAACGCGGACTCGCCCTGCTGGACGATGCCATCGGCGAGGCGTTGGGAAAGCGCTATGTGGCCAAATATTTCCCGCCGCAGAACAAGGTGCGCATGCAAGCCATGGTGCATAACCTCATCGACGCGTATCGGCAGGATATCAGCACGCTCGACTGGATGAGTGCCGAAACCAAGGTGGGCGCGCAAGCGAAACTGTCCAAGCTGGTGACCAAGATCGGATATCCGGATGTGTGGCGGGACTATGGCGCGCTGCGGATTTCCCGCGATGATCTATGGGGCAACGTGGTACGGGCGAATGAATTCGAGTATCAGCGCAACCTCGCCAAATTGGGTAAGCCGGTGGACCGCAAGGAGTGGGGAATGACGCCGCCGACCGTCAACGCCTACTACAACCCGTTGATGAACGAGATCGTGTTTCCGGCCGCCATTCTGCAGCCGCCGTTCTTCAATGCGCTGGCAGACGATGCAGTCAACTACGGCGGGATCGGCGGTGTCATCGGCCACGAGATCAGTCATGGCTTCGACGACGGCGGCAGTCAGTACGATGCCGAGGGCAATTTGCGCGATTGGTTCAGCAAAGCGGATCACGACATGTTTGCCGCCAAGACCAAGATGCTGGTTGGTCAATACAACCACTACGAACCCGTGCCCGGATACCACGTGAACGGCGAGCTTACGCTCGGCGAGAACATCGGCGACAACTCCGGTCTCGCGATTGCGTACAAAGCCTATCGCCTGTCGTTGGACGGCAAGCCGGCGCCCGTCATCGAGGGCATGAGCGGCGATGAGCGCTTTTATTTTGGCTGGGTGCAAGCGTGGCGCGGCAAGGTGCGGACGGCCGAGGCCATTCAACGCGTAAAAGCGGATCCGCATTCGCCGGTGGCGGTTCGCGGCACGGCGCCCTTGGTCAACCAAGCGGGTTTTTACAGCGCTTTCGGCCTCAAGCAAGGCGACAAGATGTATTTGCCGCCGGAACAGCGCGTCAACATTTGGTGAGCGAGGTCATTCGCCTAAAATTTCTGCAGTCGCGCGCCTCAGGATTTCGGCGATGCGCTCTTGTTCCTTGCGTGAGGAGTCCCACTTGTCGACCAGGGCAAGCTTTAGATCGCGCCCGGCGCGCATGAGCTCTCGGGAGCCGCCGCGTCTGTGATCCGTGCCGAGGGTCTGTGCGGACTCATTGGCGTTCATGAGCCGACGGATATGTTCCATACGTGCGCCAACCCGGGCGAATTGGTCGAACAGCGCCTCGGCCTGGGCTCGATTCGATTCCAGATGGGCGCTCCCCAGTGCGGTGATGTGATAGAGCTTGCGCGCACCCTCGGTGGCAACCGTGGCGTAGCCTAACTCTTCTAGATAGGTGAGAGCGGGGTAGACCATTCCGGGGCTGGGAACGTAAAAGCCCTTGGAACGTTCGTCGAGCGCCTTGATGATTTCGTAACCATGGCTGGGCTTTTGGTCCAACAGGCCCAAGATGAGCAGTTGCAGGTCGACCGAGGCCAATTTGCGGCCCATGCCGAATGCTCGGCCGCCCATATCGCCCCCGTCCATGAACCCTTTGCCGAAGCGGCCAAAACCGCGCCCCGCGCGATGCCGAGCGGTAAAGCCGTGAACCCGATGCTGCATGTCACTCAGCTATATCGTAAGACATGTCTTAAGATATCTAAATCGTAAGATAGTGTCAATTGGCTCAAAGATCCCCCGCTTTCTTGGGGGCATTGACATTGACACTAGGTGACTCGCACCGCAAAATACGCGGCTCATTTTGAGGAGGGGTACCCAAGCGGCCAACGGGGGCAGACTGTAAATCTGCTGGCTTATGCCTTCGTAGGTTCGAATCCTACCCCCTCCACCAGCTGGGTGAGGGTTCGGTGCCATTGGCGTAAGCGGAGTGCGGGTGTAGTTCAATGGTAGAACGTCAGCCTTCCAAGCTGATCACGTGGGTTCGATTCCCATCACCCGCTCCAAATGGATGCGGCCCACGTAGCTCAGTTGGTAGAGCACGTCCTTGG
>JALYIW010000033.1 GCA_030775625.1 Pseudomonadota bacterium
ACGGAAGACGGCGCCCTCCTCCACTCCCGCATGTTCCAGCCAAACTTTGAGCCAACGCACCGTCGTGCGCGACAAATAGGCGACTCTGCCCTGCCCTATCGGATCCGTTTTGCCGCGACGGATGATCGCCTGGCCGGTGCCGTTCGGATGAAAATCAATGTCTCGAAGCTCGAGCGCCACGAGCTCGCCTCGCCGGGCCAGGGTCTCGTACGCGACACAGAGCATGGCGCGCTCGCGATCGGCTCGCAGTCCATCACCGGCGCTGTCGATGAATTCCTTGATGTCCTTCCAGTTCAAAGGATGCGCCTGGTCTTGGCGAGCGGAGGTTTCCCGCCCCATCTTCTTTAATCCCAATCGCACGGCTTCACTCGAGCAGGGATTGTGTAGATGCGCGGCGGTGTGCACGCGCGAGATCGTCGCGATGTAGCGCTCTATCGTCGCAGGCTTCTTGCCGGCCTTCACTTGGGCACCGATAAATTCGCGCACGGTATGGGGATTCGCCGGTAGAAACGGCTCGCCCACCGATTCGCAATACGCTTGGAATATCGCCCCATCGGACTTCTGCGCGCGCAGCGTATTGGCCGAGTAAGCGCCCTGCGCCATCGCCTGCCATTCGAGTAAGTCCGCCAACGGGCCGTGCAGCACCGGTTGCGGGGCGATCGGCATGGGCCTGAATTCAGAGCGCCACTGGGTCATTTTGCCTTCATACACCGATTTTCAAGAGAAAGCAAAAAGCCGCGAGTCACGATAACTGTAATTATCGCACGTCTTATCTGTAACATATTTAGTATTATCTGTAATGGTATGATATCGCGATGAATGGCCCTCTTTCCAACTATGGAACTTCTCGCGACCGCGCGGCGAGCGTGTCCTTCACGGAAATCGAGGCGGCGGCTCGAAAGCTCATGGCCGCCGGGGACTACCCGTCCGTGCACGCCGTTCGCGTAGAAATTGGGCGGGGTTCCACGACCACGATTTCCGACGCAATGCGCCGGTTTTGGAAAGATCAGGCGGCGCTAAATGCCGGCAACCCGGTGGCGCTGACGCGCGTGCCGCCAGAGTTCGCAGATTCCGCCGTGGAACTATGGGAGCAGGCGCTTCGCCTCTCGCTGCAGACGGCGAAGAGCGATGACACTGCGGCGCACGTGGAACTTGAGGATCTGAAGCGCGATACCGACGCTCGCGCGCGCTCCATCGAGCTGCGCGAGAAGGAATGGGATATGGCTGCGCGTGTGCGCGAGCGGGCGCTTAGCGATACCCGTGACCAGGTCAATCTCCTCTTGAAGGAATTGGGCAACGCGACGGCCCAGATCAAAGCCCGCGATGCTCGCGTGGCGGATTTAGAGACTCAGCTCGAGACACATCGTCATCATCTCGCCACCGTCATCTCCCGCGCCGTTGCAAAAAGCCGAGCGAGCGCATCGCCAAAAACCCGGTCCCCCTCCCGAACGAAGAGGTCGAAAGGCCGAGCGGCGCCAACCGTCAAGCGATCCGCAGTCAAACGAGAGTCACTCAACGCAAAAAGGAAAGGTCATGGAAAACGTCGCTGAAATCGTCGGTCTGCTGCGCAAGCAGGCGCAGTTGGAATCGCAAATATCCAATGGCAACGGAACCGCCATCGCTTCCGAGCGGGAGCTTGAGCTGACCCGGCGCCGGCTCACGTCCCATCCGCAAGCGCTCAACGCGGTGCTTCAAACAGCGCGGGCACTGGGTCGCACGCCCGATGCAGTCAGCGTGCAAGAAGTTACTGACTTCGGTTTTGCGAATTGATGCGCAGCCCTGAGGATCGCCCGGCGAGGCGGAAATGGGGAGCGCTTGGCGACATGCTTATTCTTGGGAGTCGCGACTTGGTCGCGTCACAAATATGCTTTTATCGTCTGCAATAGATTCATTGATCGCGGCGAAATCTGATCGCAGGCTTCTAACCGCCTGTCAATGTTCCTAGATGTGCGAACTGGTGCCGAAATCCCCGAACTCGTGCGAAGATTCGCCAACAGTTCACGATATAGGAACAGGCGGTGGCGGGACGGGATGAGTGATCAGGAGGCCAAAACTCAAACGCATCTAGAGAAGTTCGCGAAGCCGACTCCGAATATCCGGCTCGAACTTATGGGCTTCAGGGCTGCGAGGCTTCGTCCAATCGACCCGCAAGTGACGGAAAATACGATTGGCTGGTTGGTACAAACCGCGCGCCAAGAGATCCCTGGCGGTGCTTGCGCCGGTACCGCGGGCCCACCCTTCACGGAGCTACGCCAGGAATTGGAGATTCCCGTACCGGGTATCGTAGGAGCGCCCACCCCCCGCCCTGCGCGGTAGATTCTGTTAATAGCTTGCGTGAGGGGGTTCTCACAGGCGCCACGAGCGAGCTAAAATTATGATTTCAAATAAGAATATCCGTTCACCGGAGGGAAGGCCATGAATATTCCGACTGAGCCGATTGGGAGCATCCCTCGTCCGCTGTCTCTCATTGATGCTGTCAAGGCTCGTGGCGACGGTACGGATCCCAGCCTCGACGGCCTCTACGAAGACGCAACGCGCGATACGATCGAGCAATTCGAGGCCACTGGCTCACCTGTAATCACCGATGGCGAGCAGCGAAAGTATCACAACTTCTGGACCTACAGCGTCCACGGACTCAAGAACACGAGTCCGGACGGCTTCAAAATTCCGTTTGCTGCGGGCCACACACGGCGAATGCTGCGTCTGACGGCAGAGCCATTTCGTTATAAGCGATACGCGGATCAGTATCTTGATTTCGCACTTCGATATGCGCATGTCCCGCTGAAGCAAGCCGTTATTTCACCGTCGGCGCTAAGTCTTATGTATCCCCCCGAGGGAATTCCAGGCTACTCCCGCGAACAATTCATTGACGACTTATTGCGTGAGCACGAGACCGAAGTGCGTCGTTGCTTGCAAAAAGGCGCCTACAAGGTGCAGGTCGACTTCACCGAAGGACGTTTTGCCGTCAAGATCGATCCGTCTGGCAGCCTGCTGAGCACCTTTATCGATCTGAACAACCTTGCATTGTCCCGGTTTTCCGCATCCGACCGGCAGCGCATCGGTGTGCATACCTGCCCCGGAGGGGATAGGGATTCCACGCACAGCGCAGATGTCGATTATGCCGAGCTGCTTCCGAGTTTGTTTCAGTTGAATGTTGGCAATCTGTATGTCGCACTCGCCGGAGAGAAGGACCGACCGAGTGTGCTCAAGACGATTAAGCGCTACCTGCGGCCGGATCAGAGGGTCTTCGTAGGCGTCGTTGCGCCAATCAATCCTCACATCGAGACGCCAGAAGAAGTTCGCGATCGCGTTCTCGAGGCGGCCGAGTACGTTCCTCTCGAGCAACTAGGAACAACCGACGACTGCGGGTTCTCTCCGTTCTGTGACGATACATCCACTACCCGCGAGAAAGCGTTCGCCAAGATTCGCGCCCGCGTTGCCGGCACAGCTCTTGCCGCTGAGATCCTAGGCAGGCGCTGATGGACACGGACGAACAGGAAGATGAGCGGCTACGCGCCGCTGCTCTGAAGAATGCGGAAAGCATCCGCATCGCACGACAAGGCGCCGAGCGTGAGCTTTTAGCCGCGAAGCAGGCTTTAGAGCAAAAAAACGAGGAGCTGCAACAACAGCGCGAATGGTTCGAAGTCACCCTGGCCAGCATCGGGGATGCGGTGATCACGACGGACGTCAATGCCAAGATCACCTACTTAAACCCCGTCGCCGAATCGATGACGGGATGGAGTTCTACACAAGCAAAGGGCGAGCCACTGGAGCGGGTATTTCAAATCGTCAACGAATACACGCAGCAGACAGTTGAGAACCCCATCGGCAAAGTCCTGCAGAGTGGAAAGATCGTTGGTCTCGCCAACCACACAGCCTTGATCGACAAGAGCGGCCGCCTCATCCCGATTGAGGATAGCGCGGCTCCGATTCGAGATTCGCAGGGGAAGATCGCGGGCGCCGTGATGGTTTTCCATGACGTCAGTGACCGGCGCAGGGCCGAGGAAGCTCTACGCGCCAGCCAAGTTCGCCTGCGAGCGACCTTCGACCAAGCCGCCGTCGGCATCGTCGTCACGGACTTAAATGGTCAATTCCTGGAAGCGAACCAGAGGT
>JALYIW010000034.1 GCA_030775625.1 Pseudomonadota bacterium
ACGCTCCGCAAGCCATTGTTCGACGTTGCGATCTTCAAGGAACGGTTCAACACCATTGAGCGTGTGTTTGGCTGGGAGGACAAATTCCGCCGCCTGCTGCTCCGGTCGAACGCCTCAGCGAGCTGCATTACGCCTTCAAGTCATTAGCCTACGCGATGATCAATCTACGCCACTTTCTGCTGACACCGGCCATCCTGGCACTCGAGTTATGATGGCGCCACGCGGTGCCATGGTTTCGTACTCCGCGAAATGGAGAAATGAAGCACTTCAGGTCATAATGTTACTGAGCCGCCGCACCGACGTTGCGTCTCCGCAGCTTCGAGGGACCGTTCACGTACCACCGGGCTTGGCCGAGCTGGAAACCCGCAACGAGTAGCCAGCGAACAGCGCCGAAACCAGCGCCAGCTTTTTCACGATTGCCTCCTTGACCTGCTACCGATCCGCCACTGACCCCCGGCATCAAGTGCCCCTATTCGACGCGACCATCTCCACCAGGTGCTGCGATGCACCCACCTCTGGCGGGGAGCTAACTAAGCAACCAAAGGTCTCGATGCCCGTGTTCCTGATGACGCCCCTCAGGTCGGGTGCTTGGCCAATGACCAGGTGATGAAGCCGCAGCCGAGGCGCATGCCCGGCGGCGGCAAATTCCCGATCAAGCCAGTCGGCATCGCCATAACCACCGCCGATTATCCCGAGCCCGCCTGCCGGCGTGACCGCGGCGGCGAGTTTGCCACCCGCCACAAATCCCACTGGCGCTGACAGGATTGGCACGGCGATGCCAAGCGCCTCCGTCAGGCGCGTGCGACTTCCACTTCCCATGGTCTCCTCCATTTCTCACCAGCGTATTGATGCTCCAGTGGTTAGCCCAGACACACGGCGGAAACGAAGGCGGCTATGCGCATGCGGTTATCGGCCGTAGCGGGATCTCAAAGCGAGGGCCTGTCTAATGCGATATCAGCACGGGCAGCGTCATGTGCCGCAGCAGCTCCCGGGTGACGCCACCGAGCACAAGTTCGCGTAGGCGTGAATGACCGTAGCCGCCGATAACCAGCAAGTCGGCGCTCACGTCGGCAGCATAATTCAACAGGAGATCAGGCACCGAAGTGCCGGACAGTACCGTCCGGATCGTCTCGGCCCTGATCCCGTGGTGGGCGAGGTGGCGCGTGATGTCGGCGCCGGTGGCATCATCGGTCGCCGGTCTTCGTGGGCTCGCCTCCATAACGGTGACGGATGCGGCCTTAGCAAGAAGAGGAATGGCGTCGTTCACCGCTCGCGCCGCTTCCCGGCTATTATTCCAGCCGACGAGGACTCTGCTGCCAACTGTCTGGAAGTGGCCGATATAGGGGATAACCAGGATCGGGCGCCCTGAGGTCATCAAAACGTCTTCGACCAGTTGCCGGCCTTCCGGCGGTGGCGGGTGGTCCGGGTTGACCTGGCCGAGAATGACGAAATCAGCCTGGCGCGCCTGGCGCACCAGAGTTTCGCTGATTTTGCCGCTCACCACCCGCCACTCACCCAGCAGCTGGCTGAACCGGAGCCGCTCTCGGAAGGTCGCCTCGAGCTGTTCAGCCCTTTCGGCTGCTTGCTTGTCCGCTTCCGGATAGTCAGTAGGAGATGTGACACCCCAGTTCAGCAATTGGGATGCAGGCTGCGTATCCACCTCCAAGTTGCTGCGAGGCCTCACGACCGGCCTCGTCGGCATCAACAGTTCCAGCGCAGAAAGTCCGGTGAGGTGGGCGCCATGTTGTTGGGCAAGAGCAACGGCAATGTCGAGCCGGATGTCACTTGCCGCGGAGTCGTCGAGCACAACTGCAATATCCCGCAAAGCCGTCATCGTGTGGTACTCCTTGCTGCGAACCGCGGCGGATCGCTCACCGATGCAGGTCGGTCACGCATTTTGACGGCCTGTTCTTCAAGTTCGTCAAGCATCAGCCTGACCTAAGTCAGCGGGCGCAGGAGGGCAGCTTGGATTCGGGCGATGCCTCAAATAGGCTTGCTTTTGTCGCTTGTTTCGCATGACCTCTCGTTCGGCCGGCAGCTGCGACTTCAAGGAGAGGGCGTTATGGAACAGACGGAAGGCGGCGCTGGGCCGGCCATTGCGGCGCATAGCAAGGACGCCTCAGCCCCCGGTACAATCCCGGCCTCCAGCACGACGGAAAGTGACACCGGGCGACCGAGCAGCGTTGCCGAGACGATCAGTGGAGTGGCCGGGCAAGCCCGCGAAGCTGCGGGGCGGCTCGGTGCATCGGCGAGCGACGCTGCTGCAACGGCAAAGCAAAGCCTTGCCGACAGGAGCGGTCGCGCTGCGGACCAAACCGCGACGTTCGTGCGTGAACAACCGATTGTGGCGTTGGCAGTGACGGGCGCAGTCTGTCTTGCGATTGGAATCCTGCTGGGCCGACGCTGAGGTCTTTCGCTACCGCTGCGGTCGCGGTCACCAGGTGCGCCCTATGTCGGCATCTCGCCGCAAGTGGTTTTCGGCCGCCTAATCCTGCACCGCAAGCCTAACCGGCGTTGGTCACCCGGTTCATTTAGTTCGAGAGTGCTCTGCGCACATCATTAGCGCCTGCCGCCAGCAGTCGCCGATTGTAGCGCCGGAAAATCGAGTTGATGACGCGCTGGCAATGTCCCCGTTAATGAGCGGTTCAGTACGCGTTATCCGAGCAAATGCAGCTCTGCCGGGCTTCACGGAACCGTGCTCACTTCATGGTTGCATTGCATATTGCATTGCAGCATGTGGAGCCCGTCGGGTGATCTATGTGATGCGGGCTTGAACCTAGAGGTGTGGTCGCGTGCTCAACAGCCGGCTGCCCGCGAATGGGCTAGGCAAAGGAAATTGCAATGAGCCTTCGATCCGTGATGCAGGCTGGCCCCGCCAAGGCGACCGAGTTGTTCGCCAAACTATCCGAAACTTCGGATGGCGCAGTGAAAACCAGGGAGCGGCTCTTTAC
>JALYIW010000035.1 GCA_030775625.1 Pseudomonadota bacterium
GTGGCCTCGTTCACTAGAAGAAACTCGTCAGTGTTCCGGTCATGAACCCAGAGCGGTTGGGGACTGCCGTCGAATACTTGCGCGTAGCGACGTTCTGCGCGAAGGCGCTCCTGGCCGGCGGAATCTCGTTCAGCCAGAAGCGCGATGATGGTAAGGTTCAAAATTGCGCCTACGGCGCTGACAGACCAGACCATGGCGAGTCCTGTAAGTTCGTCGAATTGACCGTATACGCCGCGACCGAACACAAAACTAAAAGCGACCGTTGTCGACATGATCAATGCGCCGAAAGCCGTGACCACGAGCCCAAAACGAATGGCGCCAATGACGATCAGCAGCATCGATAATACGCCGACGAGCGGGCGTCCGACGCTGGCTGATCCCAATGTAAATACCGCAACGCAGAAAATCGCCAAGCTCATGAGCCACAGTGCGCCTGCTGCCCAATGCTGGGCGAACTGCGCGAAACTGCGCCTGCTCACTGCAACCAGCATGGGACCGACCAGCATGACTCCCACGGTGTCATTGCTCCACCAGAGAACCCAGCGCAGCGGATCCGCGAACATCCCTTGACCGGCAAGAAGACGGCCGAGCAATCCGGCGGTGGGAGTTACGGCCATCCCCAGGGCTGCGGCAAAAATGAACAGAGGCACATCGCGCGCGCGGCTGAAATTCGCGTCAAATCCTCGCCACTCGAGAATCCACGCCGTCAAGGCGGCGGACGCCGTGGCCCCCGCAGTAACGCTTAACGCTTGGATTGGAGTCTTAACGATCCACAGATCGGTGCAGATGGCGGCGACGAACACGGCGGGCCACATTCCCCGTCCCCAACGAAAGTAAGCGGCAACCGCGATTCCGCTCGGCAACAACGGCAATGGCACCTGCGCGCCGAAGCGTGGCAGTAGGATCCCCCCGGTGCCTGCGGCAAATACCGCCGCAAAGGTGATCAGCCAATGCCTAAGAGTCCCGGGATGAGGATTCATGGCGCCAAAGCCTACTAGAAATACGTTCATGTGCGATGATTTGTTGCGACGAGTCCGGCTTGAGGCTACGCACTACCGACGCACCGGGATTTCCAGGTAGCTGGCACTGTACCACTTGAGCTTCAAGGGGACTTTCCCGTCCTCGATCGATTCCTCGCTCACGTCGTTTCCCGTACCGTAGTTTATTTCCCGATCCGGCCGCTTGTTGACACCGAGGATGGCCACCAGACGGCTGCCGGGCTGCATCTGGCGGCTGGTCAGGCGCTCGCTCTTGAAGGCCAACTCCTGGCGTTCTCCCGCCTTCAAAAGATGCCGATGGATTCGATCCTTCACGTAGCTGGCGCGGAATTCATAGGTCGGATTGAACAGTTGAATATACTCACCGCTGGGCAGCAATTCATACAAAGTGACGTTCAGATCCACGTCCATCTTGTTCAGGGTGAAATCGAGACGGCCCGAGAACAGGCCGTCGAACTCGGTCAGCTTTGCGAACGGCTCGCTCACGAACTTCAAGCCGTTGCGTATCGCCAGGCTCTTGCTGCTGAAATCCGTCCGTGCCGGCCCTGCGACATCATTGCGGTCGTTGAAATCTACCGTCTGGCGAATGAAGGTCGTGCGTGCCGCCTTGTGTTGCAAGAGCCGGAGGCTTTCGCCCGTCATCGCGCCGTCCAAATAGAATCGCAACGATCCCTTGGCCATGGCGTCCAGCGATGCAGCGTGCCGCCATTCGTTGGTTCCCATGACCTGATAGTTGACGCGGTCTTTCAAGAGCGCGGGCATCGCGCCGTCCTTGAGCACGTGATCGAACCAACGGTAACGCAGTTCACGCAGGTCGATCAGAGCCGTCGAATCGACCTGATAGTCCTGCAGCATGGCTGACGGTCCCCGCTGCATGGCGGTGTCATCGTAAGGTCCGATCAGCAGCGTGTGCGCGGCATGCGGATTATATAAATAATGCTGGGTGAAGTAATACAGCGCTCCGGGCTCGCTGCCGGAATAGTACCCGGTCATGGTCAACACGGGGATGTTGATGTGGGTGAAATCCTGGCGAAATGGCAGCATTTTTTGCCAAAACAGATCATAACTCGGATGGTTCAGCCAACGTATGAAGATGGGATTGCGCCCATCGTGCAGGCGGCCCAAGTCCCGATAGCGCTTGCCGCTGAGGTACCATTTCTGATCGAGCGCCCGCCACAAGTCATCGTCGTAGAAGCTCCGGTCGGCGGCTGAATCAGCGTTGGTCACGTAGGAAGACCAGCGGTACGCCGAATTGTGAAAAATGCTTCCGCCCATCGGCGCGTCGATTCCGGGGGCCGTCGCGGCCGAGACCGCGATGGCCTTGAGCGCGGGCGGGAGGCGCTTCGCGGCAGCCCACGAGGCAAAAGCGCTATAGCCGTCGCCGTACATTGCAACCCGCCCGTCGCTCCAGGGTTGCTTCGCAATCCAGTTGATGACGGCGCGTGCGTCATTGGCATCATGCTGATATGGAACCACTCCGTTGGAACCGTCATGCCTTCCCCGCGTGTAAGCCACGACTCCCACATAGCCATGGGCCGCACATTCTTTGGCATAATTTTGCGACTCGTAGATGGTGAATTCGAGTAACGTCGGCAGTGGTTTGGCGGGGCTTTTCGGGCGCACTACCACGGCATAGAGGCTGGTTCCATCGGACGTCGGAATGACCACCTGATCATCGGCCTCGTAGCGCCGATGATCGTCCTCGGCATCGAGAGTATCGATCAAAGCGCCGAAAGTCCGATACGCGTCGAAGCCGAGATAGGCCCACATCAGGTCCATCGCTTCCGGCACGGCAATGCGGTCCTTGACGCGTTGCTGATCAAAGGCCTTTTGCAGGGACTCACGAAATACGGGCGGCGCAGTACCCAGCCAGCGCGTCACCGCATACGCATCCTCATCGTTGAGGCGCGCGACGACTTCCCTGAACGACTGAGTAAAGGCTTGGACGAACGGCAGTTTTTTTTGCGCCTCCATCGCTCTTGCGGCGGCGTAGATATCATAAATGACGGCGCGGCCAACCGGCCGCCCGACTTGCAAATTTCGCCATCGATCGCGCAGGGATTGCCGCGAAGCGTAGGCCGCTGCATAGTCGCCGGCGACCATTTGCAGCGCTGACAGGTTCGTCAAATAACGGTCGGGGTCCTTTTCCTGGTAGACCGGCAGGATTCGCTCCGCAAGATCACGCATGATGGCGGGCGCCTTCGGATCGCCGGGCGCGGCGGGCGCGTGAAATTCGAAGTCGAGTCCCTGCGGCCGCGCGTCTGAACCCGCGCTAAAGACGCCCGCAAAGAGCAACATCGACAGCCATATCGTGCCGATCCTACGGGGCTGAATTGCCGTCGCGCTCACGGCCGAGTTCCGGGTTGGGACTGCTCGAGCACGGTCGCATTTGCGCGAACATCCTTGACCAAATGTAGAACACGAGAAAAGAGCCCGTGCGCCCCCGCGGCACCGCCGATGTGGATCACACCCGTGTGTTTGAGCTCATCGTTAAAGACCTCGACCACCAGCCCGAGCACGTCATTGTCGAGCGACCCCAGCGTGCCATCGATCAGCACCCACGGCGGCGCCTGCAGCAAGATACGAGCAAAGGCAAGGCACAGTTGTTCATCCTGACTCAGCTCCCGATCCCAGCGTTGGGTCATATCGAGCAGCGGCGCGAGCCGCTCGAGGCCCAATCGGAAAAGCGCTCGCGTAAAAGCGCCATCATCGAAACTCTCAGCCTTCAGTGGATACGCCAGAACCTCGCGCAATGAGCCTCGGGGCAAATAGGGCGTGCCGCGGGGTAGGTAGAAGATCTGCTCGCCGCTAGGACGCGTGATGTGTCCCGCGCCCCACGGCCACAATCCGGCCAACGCTCGGAATAACTGCGTTTTTCCGGTGCCGGGGGCACCGAGAATCAGCGCGCGCTCGCCGGCCCGCAGCACCACTTTTGTCTCCTTCAGTTTATCGGCGTTCGCGGGCGACACAATTGCAAGGTCATCGATCTTGATGGCGCCGGTTTCCCCGTTCGAGTAGGTGATGCGGCTATCGATATCGTCGGGCTCGTGGGTCGTCATCAGGGCGCGGCGAAAACTCGCCACACGCAACAAGGTTGCGCGCCAGTCGGCTATGGCGCTGAAATTATCGATAAACCAGCGTAAAGATGACTGCGCCTGGGTGAAGGCGCCCGCCGCCATCATCAAACCGCCGAAGGATACTTTGCCGGTGAAATACAGCGGCGCGGCAACCAGTATGGGCGCCACGAGCGTTATCCAGCCGAATCCCGCAGTGACCCACGTGAGATTGGTGTGGCCCATGACGATTCGCCGGGTTGCGGCAAGCACGGTATTCAGATGCAGCTCGATCCGCCGCTTCTCGTCCGCCTCGCCCGCCGCCAAGGTGATGTCATCGACGTGCTCGTTGACGCGTACCAACGAAAACCGCAGATCGGCCTCGCGTGCGTAGCGCTCCGCGTTGCGGCTGATGAGCCCGCGCCCCACCCAATAGCTCAAAAGTGAGCCGGCGCCGGCGTAAAAGATGGCCGCCCACAACATGAAACCCGGAATCGTGTAGTCCCACTCCCCAACTCGGAACGAGAAGTCATTCGACAACACCCACAGCACCCCTGCAAAGGTGCCGAACAGTATCGATGCCTGCAGCAGCCCCACGCCGAGATCGGCGGACAATTCGCAAAGCTTTCGCGCATCTTCATGTATGCGCTGATCCGGATTGACTCCTATGGCGCCGGCGTTGGCCAGCCAAAACGCCCGGCGCGGGCGCAGCCAATCCTGCAAAAGACCGTGCACCAGCCCCTCGCGCAGCCTAAGTTCCAGCGTTTCTACCAGCCACCGCTGAGTGACGTTGAGGGCGAGAATGCATCCGGCGATCAGAAAGAACACTCCGAGCTGAAATAGAAAATCCCGCAAGTCGCGGCGCGATAAGGCATCGTAAAAGGGTTTATTCCAGCCGTTGAGCCGAATCTGTCCATAAGCGGTGGCAATGACGACGACGATCACGGTGCCGACCAACACCGTGAGCTTCTTGCCCACAGGCGAGCCGAAGATGGTCCAAGTCATGAGTCGGACTTGCCGCAGCAGACCTAGATCGGCAGCTTCGGCCTCCGGAGCGGCGGCAGGTGATTGGGTTGGGTTATCCATCAAATCGTACACACGACTTGCACGGGCGTCTCGAGTACGGTCACGCTGTGCTCATCAAACTTCGACCAGACACTGCCATTCACCCGAACTCCGCGCAGTGGACCGGGCAGCGGTGGCCGCAGCAGCAACTTGGCGGTCACTCCGCCGTCGATTTGAAATCGCACCGTCCTGGAATCAACTCTCAGCAACGAGTACGAAAGTTCCCCGTGCGCCGTCGGCATGCGGTTCACGATGACCCCGGCGCCCTCTATCCAGTGCGGATCGAGTCCGGCGGCTAGTACCAGTGACTGATCCGCTTCGCGCTCGTAGGCAAATAAGCTGCGCAAGGCGAGGACGTACTCCGCAGCAATCCAAGTGTGCGGCAGATCGCCCAGGTGAGCGGGCGTCGACTGATCACGCCATGCGATCTCCGGCCATTGATTCCAAGGCCGGGGACGGCGGTCCGATAGGAAAAAATCCAGCAACTGCAGTGCGGCCTCACGGCGTCCCAACCGAACCAGGGCGCCGATGATGCGGATTTCGTAGGGCGTGTAATTGGTCCATTGCACCGCGCCGCTGCGCTTGCGCTGCCACTCCTCCAGATACAGATCAAATGTCCGCTCGACCGCCCGGCGATTCAGCCCTTCCGGCAGGTCCAACAAGTAGAGCGCGTTTGCCGTCGCCGTCGGATCGAAATCCGCCCACTCGATGCTTCCCGGAATGAAATCCAGCCGCCGTTGCGCCCGGGTGGCTTCGATGGAGGCGAACAAAGCCGCATCGAAGCGCGTGGTCAGTGCCGCGAATTCTCGCGCCGATTGGTCATCCTCGCGCACGCGCGCGAGCTCTACCGCATCGCGCAAGCCACGCAGGGCCCAGAAGTCGTCCCAGTATGAATGCACCGGCTGCGCAAGATAGCCCTCGTGGCTCACCGAAATCGGCAACAAGCCGGTGGAGTCCAGCAATTGACTTATGCATCGCGCCGCCCTGTCGACATATGGCCACGTCTCTTCGAGGAAAGCGCGATCCGCGGTAAATCGATAGTGGTCGGCGATCAACGCGATCAATTGCCCATGGCTATCGTGTTCGACCAGCCAATCGATTCCATCGCGGTCCACGCAGCAGGGGACAAAGCCGTCCTCGCGCTGATGCGGCGCATACCAGCGTATGTAATCGCGGACTTCTTGTGCATGTCCCATGCGCAGCAACGCCGCACCCATCATGGCGCCGTCGCGAATCCAGGATCGTGTGTAGCGCCGCGGCCCCGGTTGCAGTGCCGGACCGGAACGCGTGATGAGCACATGAGCCGTCGCAGTCAGCGCTGTACGCACGGCGTCGCCGATCCAGCCATTGCCCCCCCATTGAGATACCGCGAGCTTCCGACCCCAGTCGAATGCCGGCTCGTCGATGTCGCGCCCGTCGTCCACCGGCAAACAAGCCACCACGCTCTCGCCAACCCCCAGTGCACCGAGCGCCCAATCGAACTCGAGCGCACCACTGGCAAATCCCAGGCGATCGTTTGCTCGCGTTTTCGGCGGCAGTTTGCCGGTGCTGAGATGCGACCCGAGAAATCCATCGTCGAATCCGAGCGCGCCGAATCCCTGCGGCGCCGGCACCGCCCGTAGCAAAGTGTTCTCGTTGACACGCACCGCGCCGTCGCGAAATTCCAGGTCACGGATCCGGCTGACGCCGCCCATCTGGCGAAAACTCTGCCATGGCGGCGTCACTTGAAACGGCCGCACAAGCACGAATAAACGCGCGGACAATGCTTGAGGTGTGAGATTTTCGCACCGATAACGAACCCGCAGCACGCCGCTGACGGTCTCCTCGGCTTGGATGCGCAGCCGCCAGTCCTTTGACTCCCAAATGACCGACGGAACAGGCAGCCAATCGTGCAACAGTTCCTGTCGAGGCGTGACATCCGACCAGGTGTAGAGGCGATCTTGGATCCAGAGCATGGGTTCGATGGAAAAGGACCCCTGGCTCACTTCAACCATACCATCGTCATTCATCAGCGCACATTGTGTGCCGTGTGAGGTACCGATCGGCGTCCACAGCGTTTGTTCGCGATGCAGCCAACGTGGAGTGAAGCCACGCGACTCTGTTTTGGCCACGTTGTACCAGAACGACTCGATCGATCGGGAGAACTCGAACGATTGCAGCCGCACGGCGGCGCCCGCCGTGGGCTCGGCGAGTTCCAGGCGCAAGAATCGCAGCTTGGTTTCCGGAAGGTAGACATAGCTACGCTTGCCGCCCGCGGATTTCGCCGCGTGCAGAATCTTCCAGCGCGACCCGCCGCTGGAGCCCAAGACCCGAAAGCCGCTCGCGGGTGCGACGTGCAGCCAATCGATGACCAAGCCGCCGATGCGGCGCGGTTCCCCGGAGTCGATTGACAACCAAGGCTCGGCATCATCGACTCGAGGTTTCCAACCCGCCGCCGTCAACGCAGCGGAGGCTTCGAAATCGGCCACCTGGCTCGAGGCCGTGACCAGAGGAGCCTGCGAAGGACCGGCATTCTCGATTCGTACATCGTCGATCCACAGCGACCCGGCACCGGCGGCGTTTGCGACGATGGCGAACTCGAGGGAGCCCAACTCTGCGATGCTGCCGCCCCCGGCCGGACCCCAGCCAAATTCAATTTTTCTACTCTCGACTTTGATTCGCCGCCAACGCACGGGCAACTGCAACTTTTTGAAGACGTATCGCCAGACATTGCGCCCCGTTAAGTCAACCAGCTTCAATTCCAAATCGACCGGCGCGCCGCGGCCGCGAAGTCGGAAAAGAATCGCGTACTCTTCGGGCATGGAGCGGCTGATGAGGTGCTTCGCCACCACAAAACCTCCGCCCTCATTGAATCGGAAGTCCATTTGCAGTGCCTGAGGGTCGCCTCGAGATACGGCGGACAGTTTTAGCTCGGCCGTGCCGGATACTGTCGGCTGCCATTGCGGTGCGAAGGCGGAAGCTGGACTTTTTGTTGGCCTCATCCCTGCCAGAATATGACATGTAGAAGCAAATGCCTGTGATCGATGCCCAAATACGCCCGCCGGCACTGCCTACAGCTCGTCAAGATAGGGGAATTCACATTATATTTATCGTTTAACTATATGTAATTTAACGAATATTCTAACGGTAACTCAGCAGTGCATCGCCCAGGGCGTCCTTGAGCGGAGCAAGCCACGGTTCGTAATGCTTCCATTGATCCAGGCCATCACGGAAAATAGGCTGACGAACCTGCTCTGAACTCGCCGTGCGCACGCTGCGCACGGTCTTGTAGAATTCGATGCACGCCGGTTCGAATTTCAATCCGCAAAATTCCAGCACCTTGCGCACATTGGCCTCAAGATTATCGACGACATCCTCGTGCATGACACGCAGGACTTTTCCGGGCAGCACGTCATCCCAGTGGCGCATCAACTTAAGATAAGTTCGGTAGTAGCGTGCGATGTCCCCCACGCTGTAAGTGAACTCCTGTCCGGAGGCGAACAGCTGCTTTAAGTTGCTGAAACAGCAAGCCATCGGCTCGCGCCGCGCATCGATGATCTTGGCATTGGGCAAGATCAAATGGATGAAGCCGAGATGGCGAAAATTATTCGGCATTTTGTCGATGAACCGCTCCTTGCCGGTGCGGTAGCTGCGCGTGTCCGTGAGATATTTCTCACCGAGCTCGCGCAGTTTCTCCGGCGTCAATTCCTCGAGTATGTGCGGATAACGCGGGTTGGCGAGGTCCGGATCGCGGCCTTGAAACTCTTGCACCAATCGCTGAATGTCGGCCAGCTCGTGGGTTCCCTCTACCCTCGAATGAGAGGCGAGAATCTGCTCGATGAGTGTCGACCCAGAACGCGGAAGTCCAACGATGAAAATAGGATCGGCGGCCGTCGCGCCCATGCCTGTGCGGCGGGCAAAGAACTCGCGGCTGCAAGTCGCAATCTGCAGCCGCGTGTTGCGTTCGAGCAGCTCGGGCCGGTAGCGGCTTTCGTTTCTCTTGAGCGCATTGCCGCGCTCGTAGTAGGCGTGGGACTCCGCGTACTCGCCCCGGTCTTCCAAAGCCTTGCCTAACGCGAAACAAAGATGGTAGCGATCGATGAGCGCTATCCCCGGCGAGGCTTCTTCGGCGCGCATGCGCGCGATTTCATCGTCCGTGAACGCATAGGTTTTCAGGTTGGCGAGGCTCCAGTAGGCATCGCCGAAATCCGGCCGCGCAGCGGCCGCGGCATGATAGGCATCGATAGATTGCGCACGGCGGCCCAAAGTCTTGAGCGAGTGCGCGATCGATAAATGAAGGTCGGCGGCGCGCGGCGCGGCATTTATAAGCTCACGGTACAGACCTATCGCCTTCTCGTGTGCGCCGATGCCGACGCATGCCGTGGCGTACAACGTCCGCAGTTGCCGGTTCGCAGGGTCGAGGCGCAGCAGCTTCTCCAACTGCTCGAGCGCCTGAGCATGCTTATGTCTGTCGAGCAAAACTTGAGCGTATTCAAGCCGCGCGGCGCGGTAATCTGGAGCGATATGCAGAACGGCGTCGAGCAGAATTTCGGCATCATCGAGAACTTCGCGTGCGATGCCGATGCGGGCCAACAGGCGCATGGCCTCGACGTTGTCGCCATGCTGTAGCAAATAACGACGGATGATGGCTTCGGCCGGGACAAGTTCGCCATCGGAAAACAGCGCCGTGGCGCTGAGGACTTGCGGCGGTAGATTCTTCAGCGCGGCGACATGATCGGCCGCCAGCGTCGCGTTTTGCTGATCTCCCGTCATTCGATACAAGCGTTCGAGCTTGGCCCAGCTCGCATGTAGAGCCGGGTTGATGTTCACGCCGGCAAGGTAGGCCTGGATCGCCCGCGGTGCGTCTCGCAGAGCTACGTAGCAATGGCCGCGCTCCTGATGCAAGCGACTGAAGCGCGGGTATTGCTGCTCGAGACGGGTGAGCGCGTCGAGTGCGGCGGGGAGCTGGTTGAGGTAGCGGTAACTGACCGCTGCCATATAGAGGGCATCGCGGTTCGCGGGCGCCTGTCCCAAGAGCACGTTGGCCGCGGCGAGCGCTTCGGCATAGCGACGTTGTTCGAGAAGGGCGCGAATCCTCGCAACTTCTGCCTCCACCGGAGTGGTCGTGGGCGGCGCGGCTTGCGGATCCGTCATCAGAACTTATAACCGAACTTGACTCCGACCACTCGGGGCCGCAACGGAACCTCTGATTTGATGAACTGGGCGGAGGAGGTAAAAACGCTGGCATTGGAATTCGACAGGTTCGTGCCGAATGCCTCCGCGGTCCAATTGTCCTTGGCGATACCTAGCGACGCGTCGTAAGTCGTATATCCAGGCTGGTAGTAGCGCAACAGAGTGGTGAACGGGTTGCCGACATAGTTAGTCGTGCCGTTGTCAATCTGGTTGTACATGCCGCCCACGTGGTTGACACCGGCCATGACATAGGGTTTGTAGTCATTGCTTGCCCAATCGTAGCGCGCCCGCAAGTTGTACTGCAGTTTTGGCGAGAACGCCGGCGTGCCCCCTTGTGGACCATAAACGCTTACCAGGGGTGCCAGGACGCCTGCCGGATTCACGACCTCGGTGATGCACCTGCCAAAGGTGCCGCTCGACGGGTTGTTGGCAATGAGACAGGGGTTATTTACTTGCTTGGCATCATTGTAGGACGTGGATCCTTGGACGGTGAGCGCCTGGGTCACGCGCGCAACCACTTGCAGTTCGACGCCATTGGTACGGTAATTGGCGCCATTGGTGACAAAGGTGGTATTGCCAAGCGCGTTTGGATTGAACAAGGGAACCTGTACCTTGCTCCACAGCATGTGGTACGCCGACAGATTGACTTGCAGCCGGTGATCCAACAGTTCGGATTTCACGCCGATCTCGTGATTGGTCAAGGTATCGGGTGCGTACCCTGACGGCTTCAGGATCTGCGCGATTCCATCCGGGCCGATCGCCTTCCCGCTCGTCCCGGACTCGCGGTTGAAACCACCCGGGCGATAGCCCTGCGAATAGGTGTAGTACAGCAGCACATCCGGTGCGATGTGCCAGGTCAGATTGCCGCGGCTTCTGAAGCCATTGTAAGTTTTCTTCAGGCCAATCTCGTCCAAGTTCTTGCCCGCGGGACAGCCGTTGGGCACGTCGGCGCACGCAGCACTGGTGTAATACTCAGAACCGGTTTCGAACTCACGGTAGTGATAAAAGCGAGTACCGCCGGTAATGGTGAGTACTTTCGGAATGATGTCAAAATCCGCCGAGACGAAAAACGCAGTCTGCTGGTAGCCGCGTTGTAAATCCTCGCCGAACGCCGTTGTATCGCCGCGAATACCGGGGTGTGTCGCAGTGGATCCTGCCGCCGTCCCCACGTCCCCCACGCATCCCGGGCCGGCCGGAGTGGCCCGAGCCGCCGCGAGATTTTCCGGCGTGCACGACGGGATGGACTTGTAGTTGAAGTTCATGTCGTCTTGGATCTTGAAATCCTCGTAGAACGCGCCGAATAAACCGCGCAACCGCCAATCGACCGGGGTGCTGATGCGCATTTCGTGAGTCTGGTGAGTGTTTCGCGTCCAGTCGTTCCATCCGGTGGCCGCGGTATAGCACCTGAGTGGACCCGTATTGACGACGGTCCCCGGCGCACCGGTGCACTGATAGTAGTCGCCATAGGATCCGCGCGCGTAATTCGTATAGTCATTCTGTTGTTCAGTGGTGCGGATCAGATAGGCGCCGGTGTAGATGGCACTCAAAGCGCCGAGCTTGCCATTCAATGTCCAAGAGGTGTTTGTGAACTTGTCCTTATCCCAGGAGGGAGTGAAGGTGGTGACTTGCAAAGCCTGCAGCGTCTGGCCATCCGAGCCCCGTGGATATTGGGTGAAGACGCCGTCGGCTTCCATGTTCTGATAGGCCTGCCCAAGCAGCAGGCTCCAATCGTCGTCGAACTGATACAAACCCGATACTCTGATCCCGGTATAGTCGACCGGGTTCTGGTTGTCTTTCACCACAGTGGAGTTGTTGGTGACCGGCAGTCCGAGCGGCACGCACACCCCATTCGGCAGGCCCTTGGCGGCGGGACCGGGAGCGAGGCCGTTGGGGCAAAGCCCCCCCGGTGTGGCCGGCTCGAGTCCGAAACGGAAGGTGCCGTTGTCAGTATTCGCCCGTGTGAAATTGCTGGGCACGTTATCGATGTAACCCCCTCGCCGATCGCTGTAGATCACGCCGCGCAGCGCCAGATGGTCCGTGATGAGCGGTATGTTGAGCACTGCGTTGACGCTGCTGTTCGGGTCACCGCCCGCGGTCGCGCTGTAGGTCGCGTCGGCGCTGCCTTCGGTAAGGTTTAGCTTCGGTTTGTTCGTGATGTAACGCACCGCGCCCGCCTGCGCGCCGCCGCCGAACAAGGTGCCCTGCGGACCTTCGAGCACTTCGATGCGTTCCATATCGACCGCATTGATATCGAGATTGCGGCCGGGGAATTGCACGGACTGATCATCGATGTAGATCGCAACGTTTGGGAAGGAGGCGATCGAAGACTGTGCCTGGTTGCCGGCGGAGCCCGGACTCAAGCCGCGCATGAAAATATTGCCTTGGCCGGGGCCGTTGGTGGCGAAGGACACATTCGGCAGAAATCTGACCACATCGTCAAACGTAGCAATGGAAAGCTGTTTTAGCTGCTCACCGGAAATCGCCTGTATGGTGATGGGCACGTCTTGAATCGACTCTATGCGCCGCTGCGCCGTCACGGTAATTTCCTGGATGGCTTCGACATCGCTGCTGCCCGGGGTCGGCGCCGCGTGGGCACTCCCCAGAGTGGATCCGCTCAGTATCGCGGCGATCGCGTATGACAACTTTGGATTTGAACTCATGTTCCATCCCTTGATTATAAAATTGCAGTCAATTTCGTTTAACTCCCCCACTGCCATCACTGATTGTAATTTTTACAAGCGCTGCGATTGAGGCTCAAGTCAATCGATCTTGATAATCCGCTCGTTTTCGCGAGCTTAGCCCATCCGTCCTATATTGCTAGCGCGCTGCGCCAATTGGTGCAATTGGCATTGAGTACTCACCTTACGAGGCCCACCGCAGCGGAACTCGCGCGGCGCGGCTTGGCAAGCCTGTGAACGCCGAATCGCGTTATGATTAGCGACGAAAATCCGAAAATCTCGGACTAAACGCGCATTCAACTTAGATATAACTCCGACATTTGGAGAAGATAAGACTCGGCCGGCAATCAATAACTTGACCTGGGTGACCCTGCCCGGCAGTATGTGACTGTAAAAGGGCTGCATATGCTGTAGCCTGATGACAAATCAAAATCGCGCTATAAGTGGATATCGATCGGGGAGTCACAAAAATGATTAAATTTACCGGCAGAATTCCTCTGGTAATGGCCAGTGTTGCCTGCGTATTCTCGGTGCCCGCCCAGTCTGCGGGCGTAACTGCCGACTCCGCGGAAAACTCTCTTCAGGAGATTGTCGTAACGGCCACGAGACGGCCTGAAAATCTACAAAGAGTGCCTCTATCAGTTGCAGTTGTGCCACTTCTCGCCCTGCAAGGTCAGAACCTCTCGAATACCACTGAATTGCGGCGGCTGGTCCCCGACCTCGGTTACGTCCCCCAGTCAACGGTTGCAAACAACGTCTTTATGATCCGCGGGATTGGTACCCAGGCAAACGGCAACGGGCTCGAGCAGTCGGTTGGCGTGAACTACGATGGCGTCGCCTTGGGCCGATCGCTGGGATCGGTGTCCGAACTCGTCGACATACAACAAGTGGAGGTATTGAAGGGCCCGCAAGGTATGTTGTTCGGCAAGAACGCCTCCGCCGGTGTGATTAATATTCAAACGCAGGTGCCGAAGCTTGGCGTCACCGAGCAAATCGGGCGTCTATCGTACGGCTCGCTCAACGACGTACAGGCGACCGACACCGTCAACGTTCCGATCTCGGACAACTCGGCGTTGCGACTCAGCGCGTGGAAATTCCGGCACGATGGCTTCGGCACCGAAGTCAATACGGGCCAGAAATTTGGCGACGAAAACACAGAAGGGGCCCGGCTGCGCTTGCGTTGGCTGCCCAGCGATGGGGTGGATTTGAACTTAACCAGCGAATTTACCAGTCACGATCAGAACCCCGCAGTAATCACCATCAGACAATTCGAGCCAGCCAATTTCACGAGGGCCAACTCCGGCGCGCTGATTCAAGCGTGGGAGCTTGCCCATGGGACAGCCCCTCGGGTCGGCAACAATACGATGCGGGGCGTCGTTTCCCCTTATGGGTATTACGACCGCGGGTCGACCGCGGCTTTCACCGGTCAGGCAGACTTTAGTGTCGGCGGCGGAACGCTCACCTCGGTCGTATCCTACCGGACGATCACGAACTCCAATCCGTTCGACCCCTACCCCACCGATAACCCCTACAACACCAGCACCTACAACTTTGATTACGATCATTACAATCCGTTCTCGGCGGAGGTGCGCTACGCCTCGCCGGCTGCTCGACGCATTCGCTATGTTGCGGGACTCTATTTCTACAAAATGAGTTTGCACGAACAGTTCCTGCTCGCGCAGGGAGGCAGCCCCGTACCGGCGCCGGTGAACATCAATTGGAATATGAATGTCGACAATGAGACGCACGCAGCATTCGGCGAAGCCACTTTCGATCTGACCGATGCCTTGCACTTCACCGCCGGAGTTCGACAATCGCGAGATATCGTGAGCGGCAACATGAGCAGGGACTTCATTGGCGCACCGCCTCCCACTGTGCTCGGCTTCAACACTCCCGGCGGCACCTTTGGCATATTCCAAACAGCCGCGGATACCACCTACAACAACACTTCCTGGCGTTTTGGCCTGCAGTATCAAGTCGACCCCAGCACCATGCTGTATGCCACTGCCTCGCGGGGTTACAAGGGCCCTGGGTTAGCTTACGGGTTCAGTTCGACACGCACAGGTCTCGCCCAGGCAAACAATGGCATAGTGAAACCGGAAATCGCCAACGCAGTCGAAGTCGGAGTCAAGTCTCAATGGTTCGAGCGTCGCCTCACGGTAAATCTCGCGGCGTTTGACGAGAAATTTGATAATTTTCAGGTTTCCCTGCGTGTTCCGGGTCCTGTGCTGGTATTCGTGACGCAGAACGCCAAACAACTGCGGTCGGACGGCGCAAGTCTTGATGTTAACTGGCAGGCGCCCTCCGGGCTGCAACTGACGGAGAACTTCGCATACACCCATGCGCGATTCACGGACTACCTAAACGCATCCTGCTACCCGAATGAGCCTGCACCCCGGTGCACCGCAGCCACACAAAACTTGAACGGCTGGCCGCTGGCCAATGCCCCGAGGGCGAGCAACAACGTCACTGCGCGCTTCGAGCGCCCGTTGGTTTCAAACCTCAGCTGGTTCGGCCAGGTCAACGACAACTATCGCAGTTCAGTTGTGTTTAACACCATTGCGGATCCACACGACCAGCAAGGAGCCGTGAACCTCATTAATCTTGCCGCCGGTTTGAACGCCGCCAGCGGGCGTTGGGGTGTCAGCCTATACGGCAACAATGTCGCGAATAGGCAGTTTGTCGATCGCATCGCCAATTCCGCTTCCGGCGCCTTCTACGTACAACAGAAAAGCTATGCGGACCTGCGGACCTACGGCGCAGCGGTCAACATTCACTTCTAGTTCAATCGATCTCACGAGCGGCGCCCGTTTTCTGACGAACGGGTCGCCGCGTCCGGGAGCGCCAGCTCGCGTGCGCGCACTCCAGGCCGGGTGCTTCAACCGATGAACACGGGCAAGGCATCTTGCGAAAATCGCCGCGTAGCTTGGTGGTTCACTTGTGTTGCAATCACGGCGGCAACCTCGATGGGGGCCATGCCCGCCCAGGCCGGATCAGAACGGGCGCAAGAGTCATCCGTCTCTGTTACTGCAGGCGAGTTCTACGTCGAGCCGCCGACTCTGGAAAATCTTGGCTTTGAATGGCGCATCGAAGGCGATTCGAACCGAAATGCGACGGTAGACGTTCTTTATCGAAAGCAGGGCGATCAAGCGTGGAAGCATGCTCTTCCATTGTTGCGCCTACAGAACGAGGAGGTCGTCTCGAGAACCTTCAAGCCTGCGTTTACCTATATTGCCCCCAATATGTTCGCCGGCAGCATCTTGAATCTGCAACCGGGAACCGAGTACGAGACGCGATTCACCCTGTCAGACCCTGATGGAGTGCACGGAGAAGCCGTAAAGACCGCAACCGTGCGCACGCGTGCCGAGCCGATGCCCATGGCAGGCGCTCGCGTCTTCCATGTGTACCCGTTCGGCTTTAAAGGCCCGAGGCAGGATCCTGCGTTCGACGGACTGCTCGGGGCCTACTATCAGGGGTCTGTGGGGGGCGATTGGTACAATGCTTTCAATCCGCGCGTTCGGCCGGGCGACGTCATTCTTGTGCATGCCGGTCTCTACAAAGACGATCGCTTCAGATATGGGCACGAACTGACGTCGCATTGGAACGAGTGTTGCAACACTACGGGGGATGGCACCTACTATCTGACCGCCAAAGGAACCCCCGATAAGCCCATTGTCATAAAATCCGCCGGTGACGGAGAGGTTATTTTCGATGGCGACGGCAACTACAACCTGTTTAATGTTCAAGCGGCTGATTACAATTATTTCGAGGGACTCACTTTTCGAAATTCAGAGATCGTGTTCGAGGCGGGAATAAAGCGAATTGCCGGGTCCAAAGGGCTGACTGTAAAATATTCCAGATTCTACGATATTGGTATAGGCATCCATTCCGACTATGCAGGATCGAAGGATTTCTATATTGCGGATAACGAATTCGTGGGGCGCCATAATCCGACGCAGCTGACGGGTTGGAACGGAGTGTGGACCACATTGCCGGAATTCGCGACGAACGGCCGCCTGCTGTCACAGTTCGCCGTGAAAGTGTACGGTTCCGGCCACGTCATTGCTTACAACCGGGTGCGTAATTTTCACGATGGACTGGATCACGCCACCTATGGGGATCCCGAGGGCTATCCGAATACGCCACACGAGTTGGAGCCGTCATCAATCGATTTTTATAACAACGATATTTCAAACATGCACGATAACTGTATTGAGGCCGATGGAGGAATGCACAACGTCCGAGTCATGCGAAATCTGTGTGCGAACTCCGCGTCGCACAGTTACAGCCTGCAGCCCCTCCTCGGCGGTCCGGCTTATCTGATCCGCAATATCGTGTATAACAGCCCCGTTGCCGGTGCCATCAAATTCTCTGAATACCCGGCGGGCAGCCTCATCTATAACAACACTTGGTTCAGCAATTTCTCCCCGGGCGAGAACAACGTCGGATCCAATATCCACTTGCGTAACAATCTCTTGCTACGCCAAAATTTCGCCAACCCCGTGCTTCAACTGCCGACGTTCACCAACTATAGTTCCAGCGACTACAACGGCTTTTTCTCAGGCCCCGGGGCCGATGCGTTTATGTGGAACTCGCCGCCATTTTCGATCTTGGTCGATACCGCCCGCCCTTTGGTCAAGCGCTCGTTCGTCAGCCTATCGGCATACAGTAAACAAACCGGCCAGGATAGGCACAGTATAGAAATTACCTTCGCAGCATTCGAACACGTGAGCCCCGTCGCTCCTACTGCGCCGCTCACCCGGCTTTATGACACCGCAACTCTCGACTGGCGGCTCGCCCATCATTCGGCCGCGGTGGATAAAGGGGTGGCGCTGCCGAATGTCACAGACGGATATAACGGGCGGGCACCTGATCTCGGGGCCATTGAGCAAGGCACTGCGGCTCCGCACTATGGGCCGCGCCCGGCGCCTGTCGCAGCGCCGGCCAATCATTAGTCAGACAATGCAGTGAAGCGCTCGCCTCAATGCGAGGCCGCATGCGGACCGATTGGACCAGGGCCGTCCGTGCGGATTTCGCGCAGAGGAATCTTGTCGAGTTCGGTGATGATCTTTGCGTAAGCGCGGGTCACATTTGCCAACCCTGGCCAGGGAAGCAAGTCCATCGTATCCGCGTCAGTGTGGTATTGCAGAGGGACATTGATCAACTGGATCGTCGGAGCGTCTTCGAACAGCGAGGCAACATCGCCGTTCACACGAGCTTCCGGTTGCTCGAGAGTACCCACGCCAAATGATTTCAGGGCGGCAAGTACCATACCCTGCATTTTTGCGCTGCCCTTGATCGAATATAAGGTCTGGCCCGTGGTTTGTGTCGACCGGCGCACCTCCGGTGGGTCTCCCCAAATATAGGTGTCGTTAACTGCGGTATGTTCGGCATTGAGCAACAACGCCGTTTTTTGCAGAAATGGCTGCATTCGATCGTGAATGTAGTGTGTGCCGGGCGAACCTTCATGGTGACCCCCGGTAGCTACAAAGACGATGTTTCGCTTTCGCTGGATCTTGGGAACGCTCGCAAAATATCGAGCGAGTTCGAGCATTGTAGCGACACCCGAAGCGTTATCGACTGCGCCGCCGAAGTATGAGTCCGTATGTGCGGTAATCAGCACGTTTTCATCGCTGTTTCCGTGGAGCACGCCCCAAACATTGGCGGCGGTCAGCCCAGAAATGGTCTGCACCTCGAGATGAATAGTGACTTGCGGAGCCGTGGTGGTTTCTATGGCGTGGCGCAGTTTGAGACCATCGGATCTGCCGATTGTAAAGCCGGGGATTTTAAGATCACCCGTACGCGCCATTTGGCTGGTGACGTTGCCGGGAATGTCCAGGGCGATCAATACGGCGATTGCGCCGGCTCTTTCGGCTCTGACGCTCGCGTTTTCGAAAACCGCCGTTTGTCCGTGAACGTTTGGCTGGGGTGCGCTGTAGATGAGTGCAATTTTACCCCGCACATCGCGGCCGAGGAAATCGGCTTCGGTTCCGAGACCTAGCCAAACGATCGGGCCGGTCAATCCCGCAGGGCCTGTCGCAGAACACCTGGCCATCGGAAAGGAGGTTTCAATCGGCGTGGCGTCCGCACCTACTTGCAGCGAGACGCTCCATGTTTTCGGCCGCCATTGCGGCGGCAGCAGGAGTTCCTGAATCCTCACATCGGCGAGCCCAAGCGCTCGAAATCTGGCCTCCACGTAGCGCCGGGTTTGCATGTCCGACTCCGTGCCCGAGATGCGTCCCCAATATTGACTGCGACCTTTCTCGGCCGCGGCAATTGCGACGAGTTCCGCGGCTGACGCCTTCACCCGCTTGCCATCGATGAATGCGAAGCGTCGGTCCGCCGCGGGCACGGGCCATTCGAGATACGCATTCTCCAAGTCAAAAAGCTGCGGGTCGCGCGCGTAAAACCGGGCGATACTCGCAGGAGTCTCCCCCGCGCCAAGTGTTGTGACGGCTGCCTGGTAAGGCGCCGGTGGCGTCGTTTCTGCTCGTAAAGACCCCGACATTGCCGTGACAAGGACGCCGGCGAGCGCCACTTCATACGCAACCAAAATCGGTGAAATTCTCACAGGCTGGCCCTTGCTCATGACTGCGAATCTGAGAAACACCGACAGCCTACTTGAACCCTTGAAATCCGTGTGCGTCCGGTGCGTTTCGATTGCTGTCGCACACATATTCATCGATTCGCATCGCCGGTGCGGCGCGCTTGTACATAACCTTGCGCTCCCAGGGGTGCGTAAAAGTTTTCGGGTCGTCTAAGAGCACGCGAACTTCCAGATTGTCTCGGTCGATTCTCTTTATGCGGGTGATGACATGCAGAGCATCCGTGTGAGGCGTGCCCACCTGATCAATCGTGGTCTTGTTTCCTGACAACCCGACCGTGTCGACGACGAGCGTGCCTCCCTCCCAGTGTCCAACAGAATCGCCGTGGTAATTGGGGTAGAAGGGCTTTAAATGATCCGTGTTCAAATAGATCAGCCAATGCTCGCTCATTTCGGTTGCTAAAACGGTAACCTGCCCGGGATTCTCGAGGATTTGAATAGGCCCGTCGACAGCCGCAAATAGCATGTACGGAATGCCCTGAGGCAAACATCGTGCGGCATTGTTCGCAAATATCTTGCCCTTTTCGGCCTCACTCAAACGCTTTTCGAGAACCCTTTTGGCCCACGGCCGCAGCGGCGGCGGGTTGCCGTCGACATCGGTCGCAACGCGCTCGCGCGCCGAGAACTCCATTGACGATCGGTAAACGTGAAGATCCATTTGCCACACCCCCGCGAGACTTTGCTCAGGCGATGGCTGGGATAAATTCGGTGCGGATTCCGCAGCCGAAGCCTGGACACAGGCCACCAAGAGGAGCGCGAGCGGCGGTAGCCTGCGTCGAGGACTTAGTAAGCGCAATTGAACCTCCCTTGTTCAAGGTCGCCCGCAAGCCCGGCAACTCTTGGCATTACAGTTGCTGCGCACAGGCGGAAAGGTGGATCCGCCCCGGTTAATAACCGCGCGCCCCTGGCGATTGTGGCATTTAAACATGCCAATATCTAGGGTTCTCACAAAAGATGGATTATGATTGCAGGTGAAAGGGGAAACTCGCGAAGAATGCGAACTTTCACATTTATAGTGGTACGCAGCTCTCAACGTGAACTCGACGCGGAGTTGCCATGAAGCGATCGGCTCGCGCCAGCACCGGGCGCCGCATATTTCCAAACTCCCCGCGGCACTCCCCGCGGCTGGCCGGCATATTGCGCAATCCCCTCGGTATCATGCCGCCGTACTCGGAATCCGTATTGCCTGAGGCCGATGTTGCAGACATATATGCATTTCTACGAAGTATCGTGAAGCCAAAAAACGTTCAGGAGATACCATTACTTAACCAGTAGCACGACAGTCCGTCCCAAGAGATACCACCCATGCATCATGAACTGTGTTGAGGAGCGAACAATGTTTTCCATGCGATTCCGGCCTTACTTCTATCCCCTCGCGACGTTGCTCCTTGCGGCCGTCTCAGCCGCGGAACAATCGCCGATCAATGTCACTTTAACCCGTCTGGATTGCGGAAAAACGCAGACCGTGAACGATTTGAGCGCCTTTACCGACGTTTCCGGTTTCCAAGGGCTCGCCCTTCAATTGACATTCAGCTGTTACTTGATCAAGCACGGAAATGACTACTTGCTCTGGGATACCGGAAATCCGTTGGCCAAGGGGCCTGGCGCGAGACCTACCTCACCAGACGTTAGCCTGACGGCACAGCTGTCCCAGTTACATGTGACGCCCGCGCAAATCACGTTTGTCGGCATCAGTCATTATCACTGGGATCACATAGGTCAACTGCCTTTTTTCCCCGACTCAACCCTGCTGATCGGGACCGGTGACTGGAACGCCCTGACTAGTGCAAAACCTGCCGAGATGGTTGAGCCGGCGGATTTCGCCCATTGGATTAGCGGCGGCGGAAAAGTCCAGACCGCGACGGGGGATAAGGACGTCTTTGGCGATGGCAGTGTGATCATGCTCAATACGCCCGGTCACACCCCCGGACATCACAGCCTGCTGGTGAAGTTGAAAGAGTCGGGCAATATACTGATCACTGGAGATTTGGCACATTTTCGCGAAAATTACGACAGCAATGGAGTGCCCACATTCAATACCAGCCGTGCCGAGACCCTAGCATCGTTGGATCGATTTAAAAAACTGGCGGCGAATCTCCATGCGACCGTAATAATTTCGCATGATGTCCGTGATTTGGGGAAGTTACCCGCCTTCCCTAATTTCGCGAAATGACCCAAACGCAAAAACGCACCCGCTTCGGATATCCAACATGATCAAGTTTTATTTTAATTTTTCTCCCAATCCCCTGAAAGTTGCACTGTTCCTCGAGGAGGCATCACTGCCTTACGAAATCGTTCCGGTCGATATCCGCAAGGGAGAACAATTCAAGGGGGATTTTCTGAAGGTCAACCCGAATGCCAAGGTTCCGGCGATTCTCGACGGCGACGTTCGGGTATTCGATAGTAATGCCATCCTGTTATATCTCGCCGAGAAAACCGCACGTTTTTTACCGACGAACAATGGAGATCGCGGCGAATTGTTGTCGTGGCTCATGTTCGTCGCGACGGGCATAGGCCCCTACTCGGGCCAAGCGGTGCACTTCAAGCATCACGCGCCGAAGGGCCTCGATTACGCCGAGAATCGCTATCTGTATGAGGCACGACGTCACTACGGCATTCTGGATGCGCAGCTACGTAGCCGAGCATTCCTGCTGGGCGAGGCGTACAGCATCGTCGATATGGCGGCGTGGGGCTGGACACGCGTAGTACCCTTGATTTTGGGCGATGACGCGTGGAGTACGTTGCCGAATTTAAAACGTTGGTTCGATGACATCAGTGCTCGCCCCGCGGCAATCCGCGCGACCGCGCTCAAAGAAAAATTCACCTTCAAGACGGAAATGGACGAGGAAGCGCGGCGGCACATGTTTCGCCATACTTAAGCCGCTGAAATGCAGGCTATTTGTGCGAGATTGCCGGCGCTTGCGCATGAGCTTCCGATTGCGCTTGCCACAGTTGCCATTGCCGCGCATTTCCCGTGAGCAGGCCGCCTTCATTCACGGCGTCTACCTTGGAAGCTTCTCCGGCATTCAGAAATTCGACCGGGCCGAGCTTCAGCGCTTCGATCTCGATTTGAGCGTCGAGCTGGGTGTAGATGGCACGAAACACCGCATGCCGGACGGAAGGACCGACGACAACCATACCGTGTCCACGCATCAACGCGACCGACGCATTGCCGAGAACTCTTGCCAGGGCGGCGCCAAGAGGAGTATCCCGCACCAGCATGTCGTTGTCGGCGCCTGCCACATCGCGAATCTCAAAAACTGGGACGCTTTGAGGAAGAAAACCAGCCATGTGCAGCACGGGACGCAGGGGCACAGGCGTAACGCCGAAAGCAATTACCGCCGGTGAATGGGAATGAACGACCGACTGCACGTCCGCCCGGGCACGAAAGATTTCGCCGTGGATAAAACGTTCCCCATATAGCGGTTCGCCCCTCGGGTCGATGGGATTGCTGTCCGCGTCGAACTCCAGGATATCGGCCCTCGTCACCAGACCAGGCGCTCGGGAGCGAGAAAGAAAAAAGTGGCTTGGATTTCGCGCCGAACGCACGCTGATGTGTCCGAACGCATCGAGGACGCCTTGATCAAAGAGAATATGGTTGGCTACGATCAGATCGTCAATCCGCTGTTCGTCCGTATCGGGGAGGGCAACGTTCACCCCAGGATGGTGAACGACGGGAGCCGCCAACACGGCATCGACGGGAGTGGCCAGCAGCGCCGCCGCATTCCATGCTGCGCACGCCGCCAGACGAACGGTGATCAGCAGCTGATTCCCCCAGGGTGTTGGCATCCTCTGCATGCCCGGACATTGTTCATCGGTCGCTGAGCGCACGTCAAGGTGGGCGCCAATGAATCTTCCGCATTCGCGAAATCCAGGAATTATGCAATGACATACGCAGGCAAATATGCGATCCTTCGGTAATATCGTATTCTGTAGGCGCTAGGTTCCTCAAAAATATAGGACGACGGCGCGAGCTCGCGCGGGGAGTTCGAATATGCAGATGAAATCGGCCGCTGCTCTGGTGGCAGCGGCCTGCCTGGCCGCCAGTGCTGGCGTGGCGCACCACTCCTACGCCATGTTCGACAACAAGGTAGAAACCACCCTGATAGGCACGGTCAAGGAATTCCAGTGGACCAACCCGCATAGCTGGATCCAACTGATGGTCACCGATGCCGCAGGCCACGCGGTGGAGTGGTCGATCGAAGGCGGTAGCCCGGTTGCCCTTGCACATCAGGGCTGGACTCCCACCACGTTTACCCCCGGCGATAAGGTGGAGATCGTGATGCATCCGCTCAAGGACGGCAGGAAGGGCGGTAGCCTGCTGAGGGCGATCGTCAACGGCCAAAAGATCGGCAATGGCTGGACTAACGTCCGACCGTAGCGCGAAGTCCTTACTGCCGATAGCTGTCGTCGAGGCGATCCATCCAGCGCATCATGGCAGCGAACAATAGGGCGTTCTGCGTTCCGTGGCGTGCCGTCCTGTCGAAATCATTTGCTGCCTCGCGCATGACCGCGGGGTCCGGTTTGATCAACGTCGCCATGCCGCCGGACATGGCAGCGATCTGAGCCTCACATGCGCGCTGTAGATTGTACATTTCATGAAAGGCATCCGCCACGCCGGCTCCGCAAGTCAGCAGCCCGTGGTTGCGCAGGATCATCACATTCTTACTGCCGAGGTTTGCGGCCAACCGCTCCCGCTCCTCGAGGCGCAGCGTGATGCCCTCGAAATCGTGATAGGCGATTCTGTCCATGTAAAAAGCGCTGGGAAAACTGATGGGCAACAAACCCTCGCTTTGACAGGCCACCGCGAGACCCGCCGTGGAATGCATGTGCATCACGCATCCGACATCCCGCCGCGCCCGATGCACGGCACTGTGCACGATAAAACCCGCCGGATTGATGCCATAGGCCGATTCCCCGATGATGTTTCCTTCGAGATCGACCTTGACCAGATTCGAAGCGCAAACCTCCTCGTACATCAAGCCGAACGGATTGATGAGGAAATGCTCGTGGGTTCCTGGCACACGCAGGGTGATGTGGTTGTAGATCAGCTCATGCCAGCCAAACGCGGCAAACAACCGATAGGCACACGCCAGCTCCATTCGCGCCTGGGTCTCTGACATTTTGAGGGGCCTATTTGGCCATGGCCGTTCAAAGCCTCTTGTCTTGGCAATGAACCTTCATAGTCGCCCTCTGCCTCGGCAAATGCAACGTCGCAGGCAAACCTGAGTGGCGGAGAGGGTGGGATTCGAACCCACGGAGGGCGTGAACCCTCAAGAGTTTTCAAGACTCTCGCATTAAACCGCTCTGCCACCTCTCCCCCCGTGCCGCCGGCAATTCTCCAGCACCGCCGTGGGTGAATCATACTCAACTGCGGCCGATGAGGTGGGCGCATTCTCACGGGGATCGATTTCAGGCTAGCCCCAAAGTCCGGCCGCGAGGGCCGGACTTCAGAAGGGACTAGCGTTTTGCGGCGCGTGCCGGTGAAGACTGCCCCTCGTCCTCACCTTCTTCTTCCGTATCCATGACCATTTTTTCCATCAAGGCCATCTTGCGTTTGAGCATCGTGGCACCAAGAGCCTCCGTGTCCACCTTAGCCTTCTTGGCTTGGGGAAACATTTCTCCTTCCTCTTCTTTCACATGATGGGTAATCTGCTCGCCGAGCACCGTCACCTTGGCGTCATACAAGTCGTCACCGGGGCTTGCTTCTTCAAGCTGCGCAATGAGTTCTTTGGCCCCCGCGTGTTCGACCAGCGCTTCGTCCATCAAGTCCGCGTCATCGACTGCTTTGCGCACGGCGGGGTAGAAAATCTCTTCTTCCAGTTCCGCGTGAATCTTCAGTTCGTTGCAGATTTGTTCGACAATGGCTGACTTGTCTTCATCCTCTCCTTCCGCCTTCAGTTTGTCGAACTCAGAAAACAGCTTTTTCACTTTCTTGTGATCTGCGATCAGCATCTCGATGGCATCCGCCGCCGCCGCGCCGCGTGCAGTGTTCGTGGTATTACTTGGCATAATAGAACTCCTTAAGGTGAAGCCAATTAGTGCATTGATCTAAAGGCCGCCCGGACCGCGCGACCTGGTAGTCCTTAAGACTAGTTGATGGCGACCCCGGAAATCTCGCCTCCGAAAGCTCGATCCCTTGTAGGAAAAAGCCCAGCATTTTCCTACCGTGCCTAAGAGGCCTGGGATAGCCGCATCTGCGTGCGGCTCAATGACAAATCTAAATAGCGAGCTCGAGTAGCGGAACCCCCAGGAGCCGTTGGTGATTGCAACAGCGCAAGATTGCGAACCGTTTCGCCGACTCGCTTAGGAGTCCCCAAATCAGTCCAGCCGCAACTTGGCACGCGCAGTACCTGCAGCATTTTCTCGTTGCACTGCAGCACATCGTGAGAAAAATCAAGCGATTCCAGGCCGGCGTAGAGAAGCTCCAGAGCTGCGGATTCCACGAGGCCGCTTTGAGCCGCAGCGAGTGCCTCCCGCATGGCCTCCAATGTCTGAGCAAAATGTTCCGCGAACAGATTTAGCAGGGCCGGCACGGCGCCGGCGAGTATGAATGTATTCCACAAAGCGCCTTCTTTGATGAGCGCGTGCGCTTTTTGGGCATCGGGCTTTTCGGCGAATCGCGCCACGCCGGTTGCGACATCGCGGCGTTGCGCCTTTGGAACGATGTATCCAAGTTCTTGGTCCGGATGATCAGGTTCGGCGCCCAACAAATAGACAAGATCGTCGTTGTCGGCCGCAAGATTGGCTGCCGTGCGCAAAGAGCGTGCCATCGTGGCCTCATCGGTCACGAAGTGGTCTGCCGGCAGGAGCACCACGACCGAAGACGGCGCGCGCCTTTCGATATGCAACAAAGCCAGCATGATCCCATGGGCGGTGCCGCGATTATCAGGCTGCACAAAGATGTTTTTTACCGGCAGTACCTCTAGCGTGCTACTCCACCAGCGACGGTGCTGCACGGCCACCACGCTGCAGATGTGCTGCGGGAGCGCCACGGCCTCGGCGCGTTTGAGCGCGTCTTCCAACAAGCAAGTGTCTCTTTGCATCGAGCAGTATTGCTTTGGAATCGTTTCCCCGACCGCCGTGGTGGTGAGTTCTTTTAGCCGGTTGCCCTCGCCGCCGGCAAGCACGACCGCCCAAGTATTGGAAACACTGCGCATTGCTTTACCCCCCATATGTGCCGGCGTGTTATGGAAACAGGAGAGCAGTATGCGGACGCCAATCGCGCGTCCAAGTCCCTGGTGTTCATCACGCAGTGTAGGAATTGAGGAATTTCAACCGACGCCGCTCTGGCTACGACCTGACGGACGCATCAAGCCCAAGGCGCCCGGGGCAGTCCGGGCGTAATTCTGACCTGAAATGGGTGTTACAGGAATGACTTGCGCGATTGCCGTAGTTTGACAATATACTTTTTGTTCTGAGATGGAGTCAAAAAATTTCGATTCCCGCCAGTCCGACCCCAGGCAACGCACATCGATATTCATGTAGCCTACTCGCCCGTGCTCGTGTCCTGTCGATTGACTCAGCAAGGGATCGGTAAGTCGACAAATCATTAACGCTGCGGACAAACCAATGATCAATACTCGGAAGTTACTAAACCGCTGCGCCGTCTTGGCGAGCCTGGCGACGTTGGCTGCATGCGGTGGTGGTGGGTCCTCCTCTGCGACTCCGACGAACGACAGCATCGTGGCCACTTCCTCGACCACTAGCGCCATTAGCGTAGTCGTGGGCTCGAGCGCCGCGTTTAGCGTGACGTTCACGACCGACGATGGTAAGTCGGCCACGAATTTGTCGATCACGACAGGATTGAGCACCTTACCGGCTGGTTGGACCGGCCCGGCGAGCTTCAGCTGCGCCTCGGTCAGCACCGGCAGCGGCTGCATGCTCAGTCTCACTTATCATCCGACGGCTCCCGGCAGCGGTACCGTGACCCTCAACTACAGCTACACCAATGATGCCGGCACCAGCAAAACGGGCACGACCACGGTCAGCTACGTGGCCACCAGCAACGACAACGTCGTCGCGACGCCCTCCCCCTCCGGCCAGATCGCCGCAATAAAGGGCAGCACCAATGCAGTCGGCGTGACGTTTACAACTGACGATGGTGCGACGGCCACGAACCTATCGATCACGGCGGGATTGAGCACCTTGCCCAGCGATTGGACCGGCCCCGCGAGCTTCACCTGCGCCTCGGTCAGCACCGGCAGCGGCTGCATGCTCAATCTCAGCTACCAGCCGACGGCGGTCGGCAGCGGCAGCGTAACCTTCAGTTACAGCTACACCGATAATGCCGGTGGCAACAAGACGGGCACGGCCACGATCAGCTACACGGCCACCAGCCAAGACAACATCGTCGCTACCACATCCCCCTCAGGCCAGATCGCGGTAGTAACGGGCAGCACCAATGCGGTCGGCGTGACGTTTACAACTGACGATGGTGCGACGGCCACGAACCTATCGATCACGGCGGGATTGAGCACCTTGCCCAGCGGTTGGACCGGCCCGGCGAGCTTCACCTGCGCCTCGGTCAGCACCGGCAGCGGCTGCATGCTCAATCTCAGCTACCAGCCGACCACAGTCGGGGGCGGCACCCTGACCGTGAGCTATAGCTACACGAACAATGCGGGCACCGCCAAAACCGGCACGGCCATGGTCAGTTACGTAGCCACCAGCAATGACAACCTTGTCGCGACCCCCTCGCCCGCGGGCCAGCTCGCGGTGGTGACGGGCGGTTCAGGTTCCGTCGGCATCACCTTCACGACCGACGACGGGCAACCGGCCACGAATCTGTCGATCACGGCGGGCTTGAGCCCCCTACCGGACGGCTGGAGCGGCCCGGCGAGCTTCACCTGCGCCTCGGTCAGCACCGGCAGCGGTTGCCTGCTCAATGTGAGCTACGCTCCCTCGGCCATCGCCAGCGGCACGCTCGCGCTAACCTACGCCTACACCAATAATGCCGGCACGGCCAAGACGGGATCGATCAGCATCCCGTATGTGGCGACCAGTCAAAACCACGTGATCGCCACCCCCACGCCCGCCGGTCAAATCGTCGCGGTGCTCGGCGGGTCCAGTCAATCGGTGAAGGTGGATTTCACCACCGATGATGCCAATTTGGCCTCTAATCTGACGGTTACGCCGACGGATCTGACCTCGCTGCCGGCCGGTTGGACGGGGCCCGCGACCTTCACCTGCGCGACCTTGAGCACCGGCAACGGCTGCGAACTGAGCTTCACCTATGCGCCCACGCAGACCGGTAGCGGCACGGTCACTTTGACTTTTGGCTACAACGACAACTCCGGCGTCGCCAAAACCGGCAGCGTGAACATCGCTTATGCAGCCACCGCCGACAACACCGTCATCGGCACGCCCTCGCCCAGCGGGACCGTCAACGCCGTGGTCGGTCAAGGCAGCCGCAGCGTGACGGTGGCCTTCAACAGCAATGACGGCAACCCCGCCTCGAACTTAGGCGTCACCGCCGGCCTCGGCACGCTCCCCGCGGGCTGGAGCGGCCCGAGCACCTTCACCTGTGCGTCGGTCAATACCGGCAATGCTTGCCAACTCAGCCTGACGTACACCCCCCCGAGCGCCGCCAGTGGCACGCTGCAACTGAGCTACGGCTACAACGCCAACTCCGGCACCGCGAAGACCGCGTCGGTCATGATCCCCTACGCCGCCACCACCAACGACAATTTGGTCGTCACCCCCTCGCCGAGCGGCTCGATCAGTGCTGTGGTCAATAGCGACTCCGTTCCAGTGACGCTCACCTTCACCACCGACGACGGCAATCCGGCCACGGCGATTGCGATCACCAGCGGATTGAGCACGTTGCCTGCGGGCTGGAGTGGACCAGCGACTTTCTCCTGCGCGTCGGCCAGCACGGGAACTGGCTGTCAATTGGCATTGACGTACGCGCCGACGGCCAATGGCAGCGGCACGGTTGCGCTCGGGTATAGCTACAGCAGTAATTCGGGAACCGCCAAGACTGGCACCGCGAATATCGCGTATGCCAGTATTCCCGGGTTTCTATACCTCACCGACAATACCAGCAATGTGGTGCGCTGTGCCGTGAGCGGCGTGGACGGAAGCCTGTCTTCCTGCGCGAACGCAGCTTCGGGCTTTACCGCACCGTCCGGCATCGCCTTCAGCGGCAATTGGGCCTACGTCACTCCGGGTGCGGCGGCGAGCGATGTCGATGTCTGCGCGGTGGCCGCCAACGGCACGTTGAGCGCTTGCACGAGTGCTCACACGTTCAACTTACCGAGCGCGCTCGCGGTCAGCGGCGGCCGCCTATATGTCGCCGATGCCGGCAGCCCCAACGTGTATAGCTGCACGATCAATAGCGCGGACGGCACGGTGAGTGCGTGCATCTCGAACTACGTCGGCTCTGTCAATACGATGGACGGCATCGCCGTCACGGCCACCACAGCCTACCTGGTCGACTTCAATGGCGAAAACCTGACCACATGTTCGGTCAGCTCGATTGATGGCAGCCTATCCGCCTGTACCCAGGTCACGCTGAACGGCACCGCCCCCGGCAATGGAAATACCCCTCATTCATATCCGACCAGCGCATCCATCTACGGCGGCAATCTATACATCGGTACGCATGCAGCCATCATGATCCTGCCGATTGCCGGCAATGGCACGGTGACAGTGAATTACCCGTGCTCGCTCACAACGGGAACATCATGCACGATCGATGGTACCGGGCCGGTTCAAACGCCGGTTACCGGTCTCGCATTCAACAACGGCCATGTGTATAGCAGCGGCAGCGGCAGCGGCGGCGGCATCGGAATCTGCACGCTCGAGGCTTCCGGGTTCATCGACAATTGCGTGACCAGCTCCGGCCCGACGGGGAACTACGGCGGGATGGCGGTCCACTGAAGGCGATGAGCGCAGGCACTCAATGGCTTACAATGCACCTGGAATTCGCGGCATTAGCATTGAACCCTGCGTTTTCACCCTCATACAGCCATTGCGGGTAAACAGGCCCTCCTGCGCGCGGGGGGGTGCTAAAATGCGCCTTCGAGTAGCAACGGAGATTTCATCATGGCCACTTTTCCCAGCAACAATGCTGCCTTTCCCAGCTCGCGAACCGACGGACGCAGCGCGTTCATCACGCGCACCTATACTCATCTGGTGGGGGGCATATTAGGTTTCATTCTGGTCGAACTCGCCCTGTTCGAGTCCGGACTCGCCGGACAAATCGCGCAGTTCATGCTCGGCTTCAACTGGTTCCTTATTCTCGGGGCTTTCATGTTGACCGGATGGCTGGCCTCGCGCACCGCGCAAACCAGTTCATCGATTGGGATGCAGTACTTCGCCTATGCGGCGTATGTGGTCGCCGAAGCTCTGATCTTCGTGCCGCTGCTCTACATTGCAGATGCCAAGGCGCCTGGTGCCATAGACAGCGCCACCTTGATCACCGCATTGGGCGCCGGCGGCCTCATGTTCGTCGCGCATCGCACACGTAAAGACTTCTCCTTCCTGCGTGCCGTTCTGTTGTGGGGCGGTGTCATCGCGCTGCTGGCAATGGTCGGCGGCGCCATCTTCGGGTTCCAGCTCGGCACATGGTTCTCCGTGGCCATGATCGGCTTCGCAGGCGTCGCGGTTTTGTACGACACCTCGAACATCATTCATAACTACCCGGAAGATCGCTACGTGTCCGCTGCCATGCAGCTGTTCGCCTCGATCGCCCTCATGTTCTGGTACGTGTTGCGCCTTGCGATGGGTAGCCGCAACTAGAGAAATCGGAGCGCCGCCCTCGTGGAGGGCGCGCTCCGACTTACTGTATCCGGGTGACGCCCCCCATATAGGGCGCCAACGCCGACGGAACGAGGACGCTGCCGTCCTCCTGCTGATAATTTTCCAATATCGCCACCAGCGCGCGACCCACCGCCACACCGGATCCGTTCAATGTGTGCACGAGCTCCGGCTTGCCAGTGGCGGGATTGCGCCATCGCGCCTGCAACCGCCGCGCCTGGAACGACTCACAGTTGCTGCACGAGGAAATTTCTCGATAACGCTGTTGCGATGGCAGCCATACCTCGAGATCATAGGTCTTCGCCGCACTAAAGCCCGTATCGCCCGCGCACAGGGTAAGCACCCGAAAAGGCAATTCCAGCGCCTTGAGCACCGCCTCCGCATGACTCGTCAATTCCTCCAGAGCGCCGAGCGAATCGGCGGGCCGCACGATGTGCACCATTTCCACCTTGTCGAATTGATGCTGGCGAATCATGCCGCGGGTGTCCTTGCCTGCCGCCCCCGCCTCCGAACGGAAACACGGCGTATGCGCCACGAGTTTGAGCGGCAACGCATCAGGCGCGAGAATCTGATCCCGCACTAGATTCGTCAGCGGCACCTCGGCGGTCGGGATCAGAAAAAAACCAGGATCGCCGTTGACCGCAAACAAATCCTGGGCGAATTTCGGAAGCTGCCCCGTTCCTACCAGCGCATCACCGTGAACCAGGTACGGGACATAGGCTTCGCGGTAACCGTGATTGCGGACATGCAGGTCCAGCATGAACTGGGCGAGAGCTCGATGGAGCTTCGCCAGGCTTCCCATCATCACCACGAACCGCGCTCCGGAGATACGTCCGGCCGCTACAAAATCCATGCCCATGCGTTCGCCGATCGCAACGTGATCCTGGGGGGGGAAGGCAAACTGCCGCGGCTCGCCCCAGCGCCGCAATTCCACATTCGCCGTCTCGTCGCGCCCGTCGGGTACGCTCGAGTGGGGGACATTGGGAAGTCCCAACTGCAGGCCCGTCAGTTGCGCCTGAATCCGCTCGAGGCGCTGCTCCACGCCTTGCAGTTGCTCGGCCAATGACTCGCCGGTGGCAAGCAACGCGCCGGCACCTTGACCCTTGGACTTTGCGATGCCGACGGCTTTGGCGTTGGCATTTCGCTCGGCGCGCAATTTATCCGCTTCGATTTGCGCGGCCTTGCGCTGCTCTTCGAGAGCGGCGAAACCCGCGACATCGAGAACGAATCCGCGCCGCGCCAATGCCGCGGCAACACCGGGTAAATCGCTGCGTAGCAGCTTCGGATCGAGCACTATAATTCCTTGGACTTAACACCAACGGTTATTGTAGGTCATCCACTCTTGGGGTGTGGGTCCCGCGAGCGGCGTGCGCTCAATGCCTCGCCGATTTTTATTTCCAGTCCGCGCGGGGCTGGTACGTAGTAGCGCCGATCCGGCATGTCATCCGGGAAATAGCGCTCGCCCGCGGCGTAGGCGCCGGGTTCATCATGCGCATATCGATATCCCTTGCCGTAACCGATCTCCTTCATCAGGCGAGTCGGTGCATTGCGCAGGTGCAGCGGCACCTCGAGCGATCCGAGGCTCGTGGCATCCTCCGTGGCTGCCTTATAAGCGGTGTACACGGCATTGCTCTTCGCCGCGCAGGCCATGAAGACGATGGCCTGAGCAATGGCGAGTTCACCTTCGGGGCTCCCCAAGCGTTCGAACACCGCGCAGGCCTCCAGCGTCATCGTGAGCGCGCGCGGGTCGGCGTTGCCGATGTCCTCACTTGCCATTCGCAGCGCCCGGCGAGCGATGTACAGCGGATCACAGCCACCCGCGAGCATGCGGCACAACCAATACAGCGCGGCATCCGGATCGCTGCCCCTGACGGATTTATGCAGCGCTGAGATTTGATCGTAGAAATTCTCGCCGCCCTTGTCGAATCGCACGTAGGTACTGCCGATCACCGCGCGCGTGGTATCGACGTTCAAGCGGCGTACCGCGGCCTGCCGTCCATCCGCCCCCTCCAGCGAACTCAAGTCCGCGGCAGTCTCGAGCAGATTGAGCA
>JALYIW010000036.1 GCA_030775625.1 Pseudomonadota bacterium
GGTTGGCCCTGCCGCAATCCGTCGTCCGGATCGTCGATAATCACGCGCAAGCGGTAAACGAGGTCGGAGCGCAAGTCCCGTGTCTGCACGGTCTTCGGTGTGAATTCCGCGGTCGGTGCAATGTAGCCAATGGAGCCGTGATACACCCGCGCCGCGCTGTCGACGCTCACCTCAACGGCCATCCCCGGAGAGATGCGGCCAAGATCGCTTTCATCTACATAGGCGCGCACCCGCATGGGCCGATCGATGGTGAGAGTCATGACGGTCTCGCCTGTTGGGACGATCGCGCCGGGCTCGCGTGCACGAGTCAGAATGACCCCGTCGTTCGGCGCATGTAGGTCTGAATCAGCGATGTCGTTGAGCGTTTTGTCGCGCTGGGCGACGGCTTGAGCGCGCTGCGCTTGCGCTGCCAAGATGTCTTCGCGGCGCGCCCCGGCACGCTGCAGCGATAGGGATTGTTCCGCGCCTTGCACCTGCGCTTCAGCTGCCGACAATTGGGCACGGGTTGCCTCGAAGACCGCCTTGCTGATCGCGCCGCTCGCCACCAGCGGGGCGCGTCGCTCGAGATCTTCCTGCGCCTTGAGGCGTTGCGCGCGCAATTCTGCGAGTTTCGCCTCGGCCTCACCGATGTCCTGCGACCGGTTCCCGTTACGCTGCTTCTCGAGCTGCGCCGATGCCGAGGCGATCTGCGCTTCGTCTACCGCGAGTTGATCCTTTAAGGGCTGGGTGTCGAGCTGGGCCAAGATTTCCCCGGCAGTCACGCGCATCCCTTCGTCGAGCGGTATCGCGGCGATCCTTCCCCCCAGGCGGAAACCCAAGTCGACTTGGCGGATATCAACGTTGCCGCTCAGCGCAAGAACCTTGGATGCGCGCGGGGCGAACAGACCAAAGCCGCGGGTCGCGAGAGCGGCAATCGCCAACACCGCGATCCCCGCGAGCAGGATGATGCGCGTGCGACGGCTCACGGATGAGCACCTTTTTCCAGCGCGATCAGAATAGCCTCAGAATGGGCCAGCACCGCGGTGCGAACGGCCTCGGCTTCCCAGGCGCCCACTGATTCCCATTCGGTCGTGCGCATCAGCGCGGCGCGGCAAAACCGAAATACGAAGACTTGGCCCATCAAAGCGAGGCTGCGAATTCGTATCTCTTCCGTACCCAGCGCGCCACCCGCGACGCGTTGTAACAAGTCGCCCAACAGCGTGAGGACGCGCCGCATCGTTCCTTCGTAGAGAATCTCAAAGGCTGGGGTTGGGTTCATTTGCTCGCGCACCATGAAGCGCGCCAAGGGTGCGACGTCATCACGCATCATGACGGTGACGAAGCCGCCGACAATGGATAAAATCGCAGCGCGGGCGCCTGTTGTCCCAACCGGATCAGCGCTGGTTGACTCAGCGAGTTCCAAGACCGGCGCGATACGTTCGTTCATTTGCTGCGCGATATGCCGCGCGCAGGCCAAATACAGCCCTTCCTTACCGCCGAAGTGATAGGTAATCGCCGACATTTGCATTCCGGCCGCCTCAGCGATTGCCCGGGTTCCGACTGCGCTCAGTCCATTTTGTCCAAACTGTTCGATAGCGACCTCGATGAGACGGGAAGCAGCAGAGCGTGCTGTCATCGGTGGTGTATAGTTCATTCGACCGAACTAGTCAAAGAGAATACACATCGTGAACCAGGGTACCCTCATTTTTGCTTCCAAAAGTGACGGTAGAAACACCGCGTATTTCCCAGTGTTTTTTGAGGATCGATCCCCGCGTAACTCCATGATTAGAGGTTGGTTTCTGTTGCCCATCGAAATCAACATTTTTCGGCCTCGTCGGTGCAAATTTATCGCCCCAAAACATGAATCTTTGGAGGCACCCGTGACGGCAGCAATTGGTCGGCTCTGCTGTGTGATCGATGATCCCGATGCGCATTTCGCGTGCGCGGCAGCGGCTGGTGCCGACATTGTGACCCGCCCGCGTCCCAATGGAAGGTAACCGGCTACGACGCTCTAGATTTACGAACACCTCGGCTTCCTTGGCAGCGCGAAGGCAGACTAGCGGCGAACCCTCGACAAGATCCTTATAGTGTTCTTGGACATAAAGACCGCCGCCGGCGAATCCGTCAACTAGAGTCAGGCGCAGTACGTCTTGGCTTGGGCTGCGGACGAGAGTCCGAAAATACGTGAGCGAGCGTGAGCTGCACACGCTGGCTGATCGACAGCGGAGAGGCCGCATCGAGTGCCGATTTTCCCATGAGGTGTAAACCGGCGCCGCGAGTTGAGCAGTCTCCGGCATCCAATGTTGACTATGCGTGGGTGAAGCAACCTCCAGATCTTAATCGAGAAATGCCCGCGAGGGCCCGAACCGCGTTCGGCGCCGACTTGGCTAACATCTGTTCAAGCTTCGACGACTGTTCACAGGTGTAACGCCTGTTCAAAGTGGCGCAAGCCGTCGTGAGCATGGCGGACATCCTCAAGGCCTGAGCCGCAGCAGCGCGACACCGTGCGCTGCAACTTGCACGGTGGTGCCGGTGGACAGAACGCCAAGGTCGGCGTGCTTCCACAGATCGCGCCCGCGCAGCTCGCCGGGCAGCCCGAGCTCGGACCAGGTGACGAAGATATCGGCGGCAGCGTCGCCGCGATTGACCACCGCCAGCGCGTAGGCGCGGCCCGCCAGCGGTCGCAGCCAGATATCGGTCGTGCCTTGTTGGACGACGCGGCGCCCCTGCTGGCCCAGTTTGTCCTGATCGACCGCGATGACTTCCTTGTTCAAAAGAATGTCGCGCGTGTCCGCGTCAAGTGCGCGCACGTCATTGCCGGCGATGAGCGGCGCGGTTGCAAGCGCCCACAGACTGAAGTGCGTGCGATATTCCGTGGCCGTCATGCCGCCGTTGCCGACCTCCAGCATGTCCGGATCGTTCCAATGACCCGGCGCTGCGCCGCCTGCCAGCGCCTCTTGAGTGCTGACGTTTTGTATCATTGCCGTCCAATTGTCGAAAACGTCGTTCGTGGTGCGCCACAAATTGCCGCCTACCAATGGTCCCCAGCTTTCGACGCCTGCGAGCCCGTATTGGCATAGGCTGTAGATCATGGGTCTGCCGGTCGCCTGGATCGCCTCGCCCATTCGTTGATAGACCGCGCGCATGTCCTCGTTCTTCCACACTCGCGACGCGCTGCACCAGTCATATTTCAAATAGTCGATACCCCAGTTCGCCCAGGTCGTCGCATCGATCGCTTCATGTCCGTAGCTACCCTCGTAACCGCCGCAGGTACGCGGACCGGGCGAGGAATAGATACCAAGCTTGAGGCCTTTCGAATGCACATAATCGGCGAGGGATTTCATGTCGGGAAAATTCGCATTGGGCTGCAACACGCCATTGATGTCGCGTGTGCCCTCCCAGCCGTCATCAATGTTGATGTAAATGTAACCGGCATCGCGCATGCCCGAAGCGAGCAACGCGTCGGCGATGCCGCGCACCGTCTTATCATCGATCTTGGTGTGGAATTTGTTCCAGGTATTCCAGCCCATCGGCGGCTGCATTGCGAGCCCGTTCGCCGGCAAAGTCTTGAGCGCGGGTAATTCAACCTTGGGCAGGGTCTTGTAGTCGATTGGGCCTGCTTTGAAAGAAGGCGTCGGCGTCCCGCGGCGGGCAATCAGTATTTGCGGAAAATTCATCGGCGGCGGACCGGCGCCAGGCGCGGGACCGGGGCCGGCCGCTCCCGGTGGTCCCGGCGGTCCCAGCGGGCCGGAAGGCATTAAAGCCATCGATTCGAATTGCAGTTCATCGCCGACGATCTTGCCTTTGACCGTGCGGCGTTGAAGATCGCCGAAAGATTCGGCTTCGATATTCAACTCGATGGTATTGCCTTTGACGCTGCCGCCCAGAATGCGCTCATCACTGAACGGCGTGGTCATCGAGCCGCTCAGCTGGCCCTTCGCATCGCTTTTTAATCGAAAGACGAACTCCATCTCGCCGAATGGGCTTTCCTGTCGTGCCACCCAGGTTCCGGTCACGTTCGTTGCAGCAGTCAAAGCGAATGGCATTGCGATCAACGCCAACGTCGCCAGCGACGCTGCAAACCACCGCCTCAAGGTTATTCTCATTGCTTTCTCCGATACCCAATCCCGACGTTTCCACGAATTTCGTATGATGGCCCAGCCGCATTGGCAGGGAAAATTTACGCCCCGCGACTACGCCGCGCTGACGCCCCTGATTTGGGAACATGGGAACCCCTATGGCGGGTTCGATCTTGACATGAACTCCCGATTTGATCCGCTGCTCGATCACGAGCTGCTGCAGCGTGGGTATATGAGTCAGTAGTGACGCGACGTTTGGCACGACGTCATTTTATCAAAGTGTGCTCGTGCGTTCATCACACTTATGCACGTTTTACCGCAGTGTATATAGCGCCGCGAGCGCATGAAATGCGGGCAGTCGACGCAGCCGCGTGAAATGCACGCCGTCGAGCAACAGACTCAATTCCTGTGCTGAAGATCTCGATCGAGGCGGTCTCGCGAGATGGCCATTTGTACTTGCCTTTCTCTAATCGTTTATACCAAATGGCCAATCCATTCCGATCCCAAATCAGCGCCTTCACTCGGTCAGCGCGATGCCGTTCGGCAATGTCACATTCACAGCCAACTGTACGCCGGCGACCGCGGTTACACGCCGCACGGTGTCGGCAACGGCAGCTGATTTTACGACCACCGGTACCATGAGAGGCCGTGAACTCACACCCTTCGGTATCGCCCCGGCCGCTACCGCCGTTCGCGTCTTGGCGAGCTTGCTCTTCCACAAACTGAAATACTTAGGCGCAGTGCCGTCCTTGCGGCACCAAATCGATTGCCGCAATCCAGACGCTTGCTGCGCTTCGCGCAGGGTTCGATCATCATTTGACCAAGCCGGTGGACCCCCGCGGCCCTCGATGAATTAATCACACCGCCCGGTCACGCTTAAAGGAGCGTCGTGAGGCGGCCGGCGCGCATGACATTGCAAACGGGTCACGGGCGGCCATTCGAAGTTACGAGAGGTCCAGCAGCGACAGCGAAGAAACACTCCGCGAGCGAACGCGGGCTGCTGGCAGCTCAATTCTGAATCATGTCCCTAATTTTCCCTCCTAACGCTTCCATCGGAAAGGGCTTGGTCATGATTTCCATGCCCGGGTCGAGATGTCCGTGATTGATGACGGCATTTTCCGCATAGCCGGTAATGAATAACACTTTAAGATCTGGGCGCAGGACGCGTGCCGCATCTGCGAGCTGACGGCCGTTCATGCCGCCTGGCAAACCCACATCGCTCACAAGCAAATCAATGCGCTTATCAGAGCGCAATATTTCAAGACCGGATGCGCCATCGCCCGCTTCCAGCGCTGAATAGCCCAACTCTTGAAGCACTTCAACCACCAGCATTCTCACCGTCTCCTCATCGTCCACAACCATGACCGTCTCGCCACGAGCTGCCCGGGAGGGGCTCAGCGCCTGCACCGCGTCCTCCTCTGCTTCAGCCTCAGCCATAAAACGCGGTAGATAGATACACACGGTCGCACCGCGCCCGAGTTCAGAGTAAATTCGCACGAGGCCGCCGGACTGTTTGGCAAAGCCGTATATCATCGAAAGACCTAAACCGGTCCCGGAACCTAAAGGTTTCGTTGTAAAGAAAGGGTCGAACGCGCGTGCGATTACATCTTGGGCCATGCCGGTGCCGGTATCGCTGACAATTAAAGCAACGTATTGGCCGGCGAGCAGCTCACCCTCCCGCGCCATTCGTTCATCGACCTCAAAATTAGCCGTCTCCACCGTAACGCGTCCCCCATTGGGCATTGCATCTCGGGAGTTAATGCACAAATTGAGGAGCGCATTCTCCAGCTGGTTCTGATCGACTTTCGTGATCCACAAGTTTTCCGTGGCAGCAACATCAAGCTCGATGGACGGACCTAGCGTGCGTCGCACCAGTTCCTCCATTCCCTTGACCAAGCGGTCTACGTTGGTGAGGGCGGGAGATAGTGTTTGGCGCCGTGAAAAGGCGAGCAGGCGATGGGTCAGAGCGGCCGCGCGCTTAGAAGCGGCTTGCGCCGCAATCACGTAGCGGTCCAACTCGTTCAATCGCCCTTGTATGATCCGATTTTGCATCAGCTCAAGAGAACCCATCACCGCCGCGAGCAGATTGTTAAAGTCATGCGCGATGCCCCCCGTGAGCTGGCCGATCGCTTCCATTTTTTGAGCTTGGCGCAGCGCATCCTCTGCGTGACGTTGGGGTGTAAGGTCCCGTCCACAGATCAGTACCAGGCCACCGTTTGCCGAGCCCTCCACGGGGGCCACGATTGTATTGATAATGGCGCGTGGGCGAGAACCAATGGTGCGACTCAATTCATAAGTTACGGCCTGCCCTGAGCGCAACGCGAGGCGGGCATGAGTATGGATGCTCTCGCCGGCGTCCTCATTGTCTAGATCCGCCGGAGTGTGGCCGATAATCTGCTCCCGGGTGAGGCCATACAAGTGTGCTCCTGCAGGGTTCACATCCTCGAAAACAAAGCGGTCCCCCGCGGTGAGTCTCAATAGATAAAGATATTCGGGTGATACATCGAAGTAGGCCCGAAAGCGCGTCTCACTGCGAAGTGCCGCGACCACCAATTGCTCGTTGGCCGCAAGGAGTGCCGGCACGGGGTGAGTGCCGCGGTTTGCATTGGCGGCGTTCGCCGAGCGCAACTGCGCGAGTTCCGCTCGTGCCAGTTCCAGTTGCTCCCTCAGGTCTCGCAATTCTGCAGCCATGTCAGCCTTCTGAGCGCTCTCATCGGCTGTGACCCTATTCACCCTATGGCCCCCGGAGGATTCTTCAGAAATCGATACCAAAAGTGCCATTACACATTTGCAATCGCGCTCTTAAGGCCATGGTCGCCACCCGTGCGCGGCAGCGTAACGACGAAGGTACTGCCGAGATCTATCCCATCGCTGCCCGCGCAGATAGTTCCTCCGTGGGCCTGGACCAGTTCGCGCACGACGGTGAGTCCGATGCCTAAACCTCCTCCGTTAAAGCCGATGGCGTTGATGCCCTGCATGAATGGCTCGAAGATCGTGGACAAAGACTCCGCTGATATCCCGATCCCCGTGTCGGAGACGGTTAGAACAATCGCGTGTTCGTTCGCTACTACAGAAAATCGGATATCCCCGCCGTCTTTCGTGTATTTCGACGCATTGTCGAGAAGATTACTCAATATTTGCGCTAGGCGCACGGGGTCACCGTGAACTTCGAGCGGACCTGGGGAAATTTGCACCGTGAAGTGCTGCAGCCGCGCGTCCATGCAGGGCCGACAGGCGTTCACCGCATCATCGATGATGGCGACAAGGTCGAGCGTATGGCGCTCGAGTCTGAGCTTACCCGAGCTGACTCGAGACACATCGAGAAGATCGCTTACCAGCCGTGACATCTGCGCCACCTGCCGCTCGATGACCCCTTGGATGCGAGGCAGCAGCGACCCATCGAGGCGCGCCTGATGCAAGAGTGCTGCCACCTGCTGCATGGGCACCAGGGGATTTCGCAATTCGTGCGCCAACACGGCGAGAAAATCGGCCTGGCGGCGCTGCGCTTGTTCTGCAGCATCCCGAAGTTTTTGGGCGTCGAGCGCCGCCAGTACTAGCTGCTCATTCGCTTCCCGCAGCTGCGCATGGCGGCGTGCTTGTTCGGCAAGGGCCGCCCGGTAATGGTTTAACGGATAATGGAGTGCCGGCAAAATCCGCGGCTCTCCCTGGCCATTGTCTGTGGATACATTTCCATAAAACGCAAAGCCACCGCCGCCGGAACGCTTAGCGCGATACATCGCCGAATCGGCTCGTTCGATGAGCGTGGCGGCAACCTCCCCATCGTTAGGAAATAGGCTGATGCCGATACTCGCCGTAAGCCTTAAGATATGTTCATCGATGCGAATCGGCGGCCCGAGCGCGGCGATCAGCTTTACCGCGATCTGCACGACATCGGTCGGGTGAGTGATGTCTGTTAAGAGGATGAGGAATTCATCGCCTCCATAGCGGCTCACGGTATCGGATTCGCGCACGGCGCTGCCAAGACGTTTGGCGGCGAGGCGCAGTACCTCGTCCCCCGCTGGGTGCCCTAATGTGTCATTAACTTGTTTAAAATTGTTAAGGTCGACGAATAGCAGCGCGATTTGTGTCCCGGTTCGCTTGGCAATGGCGATGGCGTATTTGAGGCGATCAAGCAATGAGACGCGATTGGGTAGTTCGGTGAGCGCATCAATTTCGCCTAGCCGAGAAATGGTATTGAGCGTTTGCGCGGCCGCGTCAGCCTCCGTTTGCGCGCGCAATGCGGTCATCACCAGTTGTTCATTGGCGGCAAGCAACGTGTCCGCTTGCTTGTCACCCTGCCGTCTTTCTGCTTCCACTGCAGCCGCATGCAACTCCGCCAGCACGATGCGCGCCTGCTGAATCTGTTGGCGCAGTTCTGCTAGGTCTCGAGCCTGCGTCACCGCGCCATGCTCGGACAAGATCCTTTACACACTCTCCGGCCTCGTTTCACGATCGATCACTCGGTTATCGCGCGTTTCTTGGTGGGTCGTCCCCCCAGCAAGCCTTCTTGGTCAGGCAGCATTTCTCCGATTTCTATACCCGCATCATTAATCACGAACTCTCTTAATTCATGCGAATGGGTACTGCCGCGCACTTTTACCACCGCCATTAAACGGCGCAGCTGGCTCTCGACCTCAATATAGCGCTGCACGATGATGGCATCGGTCATAAAGGCGCTGCTATAGGGGCTGAAGCGCAAGTCACTGTAGCGATCTTCTAACTCACAGGTCATCAATGCCGTCACGCCGGTGCTACTCAGAGCGGCGACCATCCGGGCGAGAGATTCGCGAAAATCATCGCGAAAAGTCGGCGCCACGGAGAGCTCAAATCCGGATAACGAGTCGATCACGACGCGCGTGGCGTTAAGGCGGCGGATCTCGCGCATGACGAGGGATAAAATCTCATCGATCGAGAGATCCGTGGCATGGTTTTCAATGATGCCGATTTGGCCGCTTTTTAGCAGTTCATCGAAAGCATTACTCCTCGAGCGCAGCTGATGTTGTTCAAAAACCGCGATGACCCCAGTCTCTCCGCTCCTTACTCCTTCGGCCAAGAATGACGCGGCCAAAATACTCTTGCCGGAGCCGGAAGGCCCGGCAACCAATAACGAATAGCCATCGGGCAAGCCGCCGCCCAACATTTCATCCAGACGCGGTATGCCTAAGGAGAGTCGAGTACTTGTGCGCGGGAGGGGCGGCTTTGTCTGAGGGCTAGGAGCGGGGGGAAATACATTGATGCCGGCGCTTGAGATACGAAATGTGTGCAGGCCGGGAATGGTTGCCTGGCCGCGCATTTTCATGATCTCAAGTTTTCGCACCATAGAATTGCGTTGCACGCTTTGCCGCAGCCAAATCAAACCATCCGCCACGGTTAAGACTGGATTGGTTTCATTTTCGTTAATATACTCGCCTATCAGGAAGGTCGTCGCCTCCCAACTCGTCATGAACATTCCTAATTTCTGCACGAATTGCAGCGTGTTGGCGGGAGCGCTGGAGCTTTGGGCGCCGAATATCAAGGAGCGAAACGAATCCACGAAGACCAGAGCCGGATGAGAGGCCTGGACTTCGCTGACAATACGATCCAGAACCCCCTCAAGACCGCCCTGTAGCGTCTCCTCCGCAAGGTTCACGAATCGAATGGAGCGGTTGATTGCAGAGCTATCGAAGAATTCAAATTGTTGCTGGTACCTCAGCATCTTCAAGGGCGGCTCGCCGAGTACGGTGAAGAACACGGCCGGTCGCTTCACACTCGCCAGGGCGAACATCATTTGGTGCGCCAGCGTTGTCTTGCCACTTCCGGGATGTCCGGCAATGAGATTGAAGGAGAACTCCGGCAATCCACCACCCAGAATCTCATCCAATCCCGGTACGTTGGTGGGTAAACGATTGATGACGACTTTCACATTCATAAACTTAAGGATCTCCTTTTACCGGCGTGGGGCTGGAGTTCTCTCGAACCGATGAAAGTAACTGCTCGCTGAGCGCGGGCCCGATTAGGCTTGTCAAAACATCGAGGAACGTTAGTAGAAGTGCGTTTGCGCCGGCGACAGCGTCTTCGCCTGTTTGCCGAGCAATGACCGATTGAAGCGCATCAAGGTTCACGGAGCGGTCATCGCTTAAGCGCTGCGGGATGAGCCACGGATGGGTTCGCGCGGTGAGGGTTACACTGCGATCATAAAGCGCGGCGACTCCATGCCCTCCGATGACAGACGTAAGGGCAGTGGCGATGTCGTACCAGACAGCAATCGTCGCATCCGCAATTTGCACGGCGTCCGGATTCGTGCCGGCGCGTTGCGCGAGAGATGCGGTTATCCAATGGGATTTCTGGTTGTCCAACGGGAGGCTCTCAACGTTCGGGGGGCAGATCAATAGTACGCTTTTCCAGGCACGGCGCAGGGACAGTACGAAAGGTTCGTGGGTGAGAGAACTGGCTTTGCTCAATGTCTGTCCCATGTTTTGACGACATGGCAATCCCGATACTCTGGTCATTGATAGTTTTAAAATTGTCTAAATCAAGAAACATCACGGCCATGATCCAGCCATGCCGAGTTGCTTGCGCTAATCCATGCTCCAATCGGTCATTGAACAGCGCTCGGTTTGGGAGACCTGTTAAAGGGTCATGAAAAGAGGCATGCCGATCCGCTTCGCTCTGTGCAGTCAAGGCGGTTAGCCGATCCTCCAGTACGTGTCTTTCCTTTACCTCCGCTTTCAATGCCTCATTGACAACGGCAAGCTGTTCGGACGCATCCTGGATCTTGCTCTCCACTACCCCGCTTTTTTCAATTGCCACCGCCACTCGCGGCGGTGGCGCGGTGCTTGCAAGTTCTTGCGTTAACGCAGTATTCACAGAAGAAAGGTCCTCTGCACATTCCTCCACGAGAGTTTTTACGTGCTCGCTTTGATCCAAAGCTCTTGTCAATGCCGCAGCGGGCGGCTCATCGTCGGTCAACTGCCGGCTTTTTCCCGAGCTCATGAAATTTTTCTCTATTTTGTGGTTTCGGGGCGTAATCAAGGATTGGCTATGCTGGGGAATACGCGCGATTATTGTGAGCCCGGGCGGCTTACAAGCGGGCGAAATAACCTAAGCAACCACTTTACGCGATTTATTGAGGTTCTCTGTGCGGTGGCGCACGGAGCACTACTTGCCCATAAATGTTGGCGCGCGATCACACGCTCATCCTCCTCGCGTATCGGCATGGATTGCGGGTGTCGGAGCTCGTCACAATGCGCTGTCAATATCTTGGGCACCGGAATATCACGCACACTGTGCGCTATACGGAATTGAGTCCGGAACGGTTCAAAGGATTTTGGACAGACTGATCTCTATGTGGGCCGCCGTCTCTCACATCGCGCCAGATTCGACCCTGGCGCAGATGCATCGGAACCTGACAGCGGCGAGACTGAAGAACCTAAATCGAAACGGGACGAACAGATCGGCGGCGGGCGTAAGGGTTAGCGGAGGGGTTTAAAGCATCAAGCACACAACAAGCAGCGTCGTTGCGCCGTCGGCCGTTGTTTGGCTCCGCTCGAAAGAATATGCTTACGTCGTGCCGGACTTGTGCGGTGTGGCGCTATCGCGTTGATTCCCGCACACTCTCTCAATGAGGATGCCGACCCGTCTGCCCGTGCCTTCCGCTCGCCCATGAAAAACGCGGCATGGATTGGTTGGGCTAGTTCCGTGATCTTGCTCGCGACCCTCATTCGTCAGGTTTACACGCAATGGCGAAGTCACCAGGTCAGCGGCGTGTCTCGGTGGCTATTCATTGGCCAAGTTACCGCCTCCGTGGGATTCACGGTGTATAGTCTTTTATTAGGCAATTGGGTGTTTGCCTCATCGAACATCGCGATTTTGATCACCGCGGTTGTCGGCGAGGTGATTTACTTGCGTAACAATCGTGACAACAACCCTTCGCGGCGCCCGTGAAGTCGAGGTTAGAAATTGCATGTAGTCGACATGCAGCGATGGATGCGGCGTTCGTTAAACGCCGCCCAGCCCCTGGCACTCCCCGAATTCGGCCCGTCACATAGGGTGGTCTTATTTTCAGCCAGATACGATGTGCAGCGGCGTAAGCCCGCTGCGCACTGCGCCGGCTCCTACTCTTGGACCGGTGCAGCACATTGCGATCGCACGTCGACCGCCTCCGCATGCTCCTCGGCGAACAATTGCAGCAAGGCGGGAAGAGAAACCACCAGAATGGGGCGAGCGAAACGCGTTGAGATATGCGTAGGTGGATGGCTACAGCGACAAGTGGCCTTATTCACCTAGTGAGCGCGGGCCGTGAGTGCAACGCTTGCCGCACTTTTTACATTGCTCGTCGGATAGACAATCGTTCCCGCATCGATGCGCCGCTGGGAACCCGACTCGTACTTCAGGACAAACTTTTTAGGAGTTTTCTATGCCTACGAAAAAGAGTCGGGCAAAACCACCCGCGCGCGCCAAGTCGAAATCCAAGGGCCGTGCCTCGAGCGACCAAGCTGTGGGTACCACCGTGAGTGGCCCTTCCCACCCTGCGCCGAGCATGACTGAGCTGGCGGACCATGCCGCGGAGCAGCAAACGCTAGCGGAAGCGATGCCTTTCAATAGGGCTAAGTCACTGGAGTACGGTCCCTCGTCCGCGGATGCGCCCCCCGAGGGTGCGCACAACCCGATGCCTTCACCCACCGCGGGTGCCGGCACCTTGAGTGAGAAGAATGAGTCGATGAAAACAGGGCCCGCAACCACGGAGCCCAAGTCACTCGACGGATCGCTGGCCGCAAAGCGCGTGAACTCTGCCGGCCAACGGCTCACGACCAACCAAGGCGTGCCGGTTGCCACCAATCAGGATTCGCTTAAAGCGGGACTTCGAGGGCCGACGCTCCTGGAGGATTTCATCCTTCGCGAAAAGATTACGCACTTTGACCACGAACGTATCCCGGAGCGCATCGTGCACGCTCGGGGATCGGCTGCGCACGGGTATTTCGAGGCGTATGAACCGTTGACGGGCCTGACCAAAGCTGCCCCCTTTCAAGATGCTGGTAAGCGAACCCCGGTGTTCGTCCGATTCTCCACCGTCGCCGGTGAACGTGGCTCCGCGGATACGGCGCGCGATGTGCGCGGATTTGCCGTGAAGTTTTATACGGATGAAGGCAATTGGGACTTGGTCGGCAACAACATGCCCGTGTTCTTCATTCAGGATGCGATGAAGTTTCCAGATCTGATTCATTCCGTGAAACCGGAACCGCATAACGCCATGCCGCAAGCAGCCTCGGCGCATGACACCTTTTGGGATTTCGTGTCTCTTATGCCCGAGTCCACTCACATGCTGATGTGGGTCATGTCGGACCGAGCAATCCCCCGAAGCTATCGGATGATGCAGGGCTTTGGCGTGCACACGTTCCGTCTCGTTAACGAGCAGGGCAATTCGACGTTCTGTAAATTCCATTGGAAGCCCATACTCGGAACCCACTCCCTGGTCTGGGACGAAGCCGTGAAGATCATGGGCGCCGATCCGGATTACCACCGTCGCGATCTGTGGGAAGCCATCGAGTCGGGGAACTATCCGGAATGGGAACTCGGTCTTCAAACCTTTTCAGAATCGGACGCGGAAAAGTTCAGCTTCGATGTGCTCGATTCCACCAAGCTGATCCCCGAAGAACTCATCCCCGTGAAACCCGTGGGCCGAATGGTGCTCAATCGCAATCCGGATAATTTCTTCGCCGAAACCGAACAAGTGGCCTTCTGCACCGCGCACGTGGTGCCTGGAATCGACTTTAGTAACGATCCCCTGCTGCATGGGCGCATCCACTCCTATGTCGATACCCAGATCACCCGTTTAGGGGGACCTAATTTTCACGAGATCTCCATCAACGCCCCGCTCGCGCCGGTACACAACAATCAGCGCGACGGGTTTCATCGCCAAGCGATCGCACGCGGCCGGGTCGCCTATGAGCCTAATTCGTTGGGGGGCGGATGCCCCTTCCAAGCCGGCGCGGCCGGCTTCGCGTCTTTTCCGAAGGCGATTGAGCCCAACAACAGCCCGGTTGATAAGGTGCGCGGCAGGCCGGAGAAGTTCGCCGAACACTACGCCCAAGCGAAGCTGTTCTTTGATAGCCAGACCGAGGTTGAAAAAGCGCACATTCGAGGCGCCTTTCGCTTCGAGTTGAGCAAGCTCACCGTGCCGGCGATCCGGTTACGCATGGTCTCTTCGCTCCTCAATGTGTCGAAGGATTTGGCGACGAGGCTCGCGAAGGATTTGGGAATCGAGCTGCCCGAGCCGATGCCGAAAGCGATCAAAAGCGCCGCGAGACCCGAAGTCGCATCCTCCCCCGCCCTGTCGTTGAAGGCCCTGCCCGGGGACGGCGGCATCGCCACCCGGAAGATCGCCATTCCGCTCGCGGACGGGGTTGAATCGGAGCCCCTCACGGCACTCATCGAGGCGCTCAATGGCGAAGGCGCGGTCACTCGACTCCTTGGCGTGCGCTTGGGCACTGTGAGGAGCGATGAGGGCGACCCCTTGGAAATCGATGCAACGCTCGAGAACTCGCCCGCGGTTCTGTTCGATGCATTGGTGCTGCCCGGCGGTGCTGAGGCGATCGATGCGTTAAGTCTCGATGGGCACACGCTCGAATTCGTCAAGGACCAGTACCGTCATTGCAAGACGATCTTGGCCTTGGGCGATTCGTCGAAACTCTTAAGTAAGGCAGGGATTCCTCTGGTATTGCCCTCGGGTGAAGCCGATCCCGGTTTGCTGATTGAAGGACAAGACGGGAGTGAAGCGAATGCGCCGGCCTTCATCGCTGCCATCGCTCGTCATCGGCACGTCGAGCGCGACCGCGATCCACCGCTCCTTTAAACGTTCTAATGATTCCTTCATATTGAGGTGAAAAATCATGTCGATCATCGATAAAGTTGTCGCGGCGGTGACCCCGCCTGAAAGCAAGGACACGCGGCTACAGGCGCGCGCCAAAGCCCGCGCCTCGGCCGGTAAGGGGGATTGGCTCGCAATGGTGCTCGATCACCATGAGCACATCGAGGCGGGGTTTGCGGCCGTGAAAGTGGCTGTCGATTCTGCGTCCAAACTCCGCGCTTTGAAGCAGCTCTCGACGCTATTGACCGGCCATTCCATCGCAGAAGAAGCGGCACTGTACCCGGCGCTTGCCAAGACCGACGAGAAAGGTCATGCCACCAAGGCTTACACGGAGCAGTGGGCCGCCAAATTGCAAATGGGCCTTTTGGAGGATTTGCCGCCCATGAGCCAGGAATTCCTGGAGAAGCTCAAACACATTGAGGGCGCGGTCGCCCATCATGTCTACGAGGAGGAGAGCAACTGGTTCTTGGATTTGAAGACGAAACTCCCGGCCGTCGACCAAGTAAAGCTCACGCAACGGTATCAGGAACAGTTTTACCGTTATATGGGGGATGACGCCGACATTTGACGCTACCAGCCCGTACCCATGGATGTACCGCGAGACATTCACGACGCCGCATGGTGGGAGCCGGCCCTGCGGGCCTGACCGCAGCGATTTATTTGGGTCGTTTTAGGCGTCGCTTTCTACTGCTCGAAGATGGTCAGTAGCGAGCACGGTGAAACACTACGCAACGCGCACGCGCGAGCACGCCAGATTTGTTGATCTGCATCGCGATCAGGCGGCCCGATCCGCACAATTCCGCTCACCGGCGATGTTCAGCAGTTGCGAGGCCGCGATATCGGAAATCTCATCGGTCCAAACTCGGAATGTTTGTAACCAGGGTGTGCCAAAGGCCGTGCTGATGGCCACATCCCCCGCGTCGCGACCACGCGCAATGAGGATTCGGCCAATTCTTCGGGCATTATTCCGCGGATCAAACACATGCCAGGCACCCCCTAAGAAGACTTCCATACAACCTGCAAAGTCCATAGGCGCATCGACCGGCGGTACTCCAATATCCCCGAGGTACGTGGTGCAATAACGAGCCGGGATATTCAGGCAACGACAGAATGCAATGGCCAGATGCGCCAGATCACGACACACACCGTTTCGCTCGCGAAAGGTCTCCAGGGCGGTCTTGGTCGGCCGCGCGAACGGGTAGCCAAACATAATTTCGCGATTGACGAAATCACATATCGCCTGGACCCGGGACCATCCTGGCGGCAGATGGCCAAAAAGGCGCCACGCGTCATTCATCAACAGGTCAGTCTCGCAGTAGCGACTGGCCAGAAGATACTGCAAGGTATCCGGGGGAAGGTCGCGGACCGCGTGCTCGTGCGCCGCCCAATAGGCGGGCTCGGGCAGTCCCTCGTCCTGCATCATCCCATCGCCGGTCACCCGCAAAGTACCTGCGGGCGCTTCCAATCGAGTACAGGTGTTGCCAAACGCATCCGGGTAAAAGAACAATGGCACAGCCGGCTCCGTGCGCATGAGGTCCACTTTCAGCAACTGCTGGGTCCCGTGGGGCTGGCAGTGCAGGGAAAATATCATGGGCGTCAGCTGAGGCACGTTGTAGACCAATTCATAACCGAACCGAATTTTCATAAAACACTCCACCCTGAAGAAGGGTCTAAGTCCCGTGTCGGTCGGGCACTGTACTAACATCCCAGATCAGGTCAGTCGCCACGCCGCTACTTTTTACGTCAGTCGTTCCTCACAGACTAAATCGGATCGGCAGCTCTGTTTCCATCACTCAACGGGAACTTGGCATTGCAGCCTGTAAGCCTGAAACCACACAAAAAAGGCCCGTGGACGAGCTTGGCCGAGCGAGCACCAAAGAGGGATCATTTGTGCGTGGGCCTGCGGATCCACTACGCCCGCTTACACCTTTACTCGACGCTTGGCGGCCAAGAAGCTCGCATTCATTGTCTTGCGATCATCATCGGAGAAGTGCTCCTTCACATCCTTCCAAACATTGCGCTCCTCTTCATCGATGTGATGTTCAACGAGCTCTTTGAGCACCTTACCGGCGGCTTTGTGCTCGGGCGAAGAGGCGTTGGTGATGGCCTCAAGCCGCTGCAGCGTTTTCGCTGCCCATTCGTGCTCCAAATATCCCTCGTGACCATCGATCTGCGCGTCCTTATCGCGCAGAGCAATCACGGCATCGTAGACGACCTTCTCCTCAGCCTTGGTGTGCGGAACCAGGGCCGCCTTGATCTTCTGGACCAGGTTGCGACGCTGCGCTGGGCTGTCGGCATCGCTTAAGTTCTCTAGAAGCGCTTTCACCTCGTCGTGCTCTTTCTTCAGCGTGTCGAGGATATCGGTCGACTGCGCATCCGGGTCGGATGAAGAAAATGTGTTTTCAACGGCCCGTGCCGCTTGCTTCAACATTGTCTTGACTCTCATGGAACTCCCCTGTTATTGGTTGATGTTATCGTCGTGAATGCATGGACTTGGCCGCGCTTAGCAGCGCAGCCCCAACGCCCACTGCCAGCAGCAAGGCCGTGAGCGGATGGTCCTTGGTATAGGCAACGATGCGCTTTTGTAACGTCGTGACGGTATCCCCAGCGTGTGAACGAATCGTGTCGATCAGCTCACCACCCTGATCGAGCAAGGCCCCTGCCTGGCGTGTGCCCGCCTCCATCGCCGGCCTTGCGGCGCGCTTCAAATCTTCGAACGTATCGGACGCTGAATCCGCGAGGTTCTCGGCATGGCGGGTCATAAGCTCTCCTTGGATTTTAGGGCTTCGAAAGGCTGTGCCAAACGTAAACGGAAGGGGCGCCTCGCCTTAAGTGGATCAGCTCCACGAAATGATGTGGGAGGATCCGCGGCGGTTGGTCAGATATTTCCGCCACGTCCCGGGGGGTCGAAAGACCCAGCCCTTTCGGCAGACCGACACTCGCGCCGACTTGTTGAGAACGGCGACCAATTCATTACCGCTGAAAACCATCAATCGACCCGCGGAGGGCGGGGCCAGGGTCAGCTATAAATTCTGATGGCGGCGCGAATGCGCCTGTGGGAATCGTCTGACAGGTTAGCGAGAACTGGTTAACGGTTCTCGCATGACATGATGCTAAACAATATTTCAGCCATTAATAACGCAAACTTGGGAGTGCATGAAATGAAGATTGAGACACTGGTTTTCACAACGATCCTCGCCGCAAGCGCCAGTGGACACGCATTGGCCTCGGTTCAGCAGGGCGGTGCAGCAGGCGAATCGACCACCACTGCCTCGGCCGATCGCAACGGCGCGAGCGCAACCAACGCAGACTCGTCCAAAGCCGCAGCGAACTCCAAGCACGCGAATGCCAACGTTGAGGGAAGTTCGGAAATGACCGCGACGCTGACAAAGCCGCTGGACGCGCGCACCGCAAAGCCTGGCGATTCGGTCAGTGCGCGTACCGACAAGGACTCCAAGGGAAGCGACGGTACGACAATTCAGCGGGGATCGACGCTGATCGGTCATGTCACCAAGGCGCAGCCTAAGTCCTCGACTAACGGTAGCTCTGACTCGAAACTCGGATTTGTGTTCGATAAAGCCGTTTTGAAAGACGGACGCGAAGTACCCTTGAACTCCACTGTTCAAGCAATCGGCGCCGCGCAGTCAGATAGTGCAATCGTGGGTGACGATGCCAGAGGAGCGCTGGCTGCAGGCGGATACGGTGCCGCAACCACGCGGGGCGGTGGCTTGCTTGGCGGTGGTGCGGGTGGCCTAGCGCGCAATGCCGGTGGAACCGTCAACACCGCGGTCAGCGGTGCGGGCGGTCTAGCGACTCGATCAGCGGGTGCGGTCGGTGGACTCAGTGCGGCAGGCACTCTCACGCCGGCCAGCAGGGGTGTATTCGGCCTCAATGATTTTAGTCTGGCGTCCGCGGCCGAAGGCAGCGCAGAAGGCGCGATAGTCAGTTCCCCGACGCAGAATGTGCGTTTGGACAGAGGAACGAAAATGCTGCTCTTTAATAGCGCTGAGGTGTCCAACTCGGCGCAAAAATCGAGCGCGGCCGCTGGAGCGAATGCAGGCGTATCGAAGTCAAACCCTTCTCCGTAAGAAGTACGGGGGTCTGATCAGAAGCGTCAATAGCGTAAATGTCGCGGGCATCGACATGTGCGGTGCCCGTGCTTTATTGAGATTGCGCGCCTCTACGCTCTTGACGGCATTCCCTCCGCGGCGACGTACGGGTTGCGGGCCGGGGAGTGAGTGGCGGGTCACGGAGCGCCGGCCTTCAGCGCGACTTGTGGCAGTGCCTGATTCTGGCGTTCGACGCACATGTCGATTCGCGTCGTGAGCCGGTATCCCGGCGTCCAGAGCAGCCCGACGCAGGAAGGTTCGTTCCGGATTTCGCAGCCTTGATTTTCCACAGACAAACCACATATGCTGCAAAGCGGCATTTTTGGCTGTGTGTTGCAGTCGATGTCTCAGTCCGAGCAGGCCGACCACCCGGGGGCTGCGCTTAAACGGTATAACGGTGTGGATGAGAATCGCATGCGGCTGCTGTTTCTAAATTACGAATTTCCGCCCGTAGGCGGCGGCGCGGGCTATGCCTCATTGGCGACCGCGCGCGAGTTCGTCGCCATGGGTCACCGCGTTGATTTCCTGACCGCGGCAACCCCCGGCGACGAGCAGGATCGTGAGATTGACGGCATACGGGTGTTCCGCGTTCGCTGCCGACGGCGCAGCATTCATAATGCCGGGATCATGGCGGCGCTGAGCTTCGTCGGTTTTGCAATCCCGCGCTTGCGCGCTCTGGCCCGGGCAAACCGATACGACGCCTATCACTACTACTTCGGGGTGCCGACCGGATTGCTGAGCCGGATGCCTGGCGTGCACCACGAGGGACGCTATCTCGTTTCGCTGCGCGGCTCGGATGTTCCGGGCTACGACCCACGACTCACGCGGTACCACCGCTTGCTCCTGCCGGTGACACGGCGGATCTGGAGTGGCGCCTACCGCGTGATTGCTAACAGCCACGAATTGCGCAACCTCGCGCTGTCCAGCATGCCCAATCTGCGAGTCGATGTGATTCCCAACGGTGTGGCAATTGCCGAGCAGGTGCCCGGCGGCCCCGTCTCGCACGGCGGCGGACGGATTCTCACCGTCAGTCGTCTGATTGAACGCAAGGGCGTCGATACTTTGATCAGGGCGCTGGCGCTCTCGGCAAGCGCCGGGTTGACCTTGGACATCGCCGGTGAAGGACCTCACGGTCCGCAACTGCGGCGGCTCGCAAGCTCGCTGGGAGTGGCGGATCGCGTGCGCTTTCACGGGTTCGTGGACCGCGCCGGACTTGCGTTGCTGTATGCGCAGGCGGATACATTCGCGCTGATCTCGCGCTCGGAGTCGTGCAGCGTCGCGCTGCTGGAGGCGATGGCCGCCGGACTGCCGATCGTTGCGAGCAACGTCGGTGGCAACGCCGAACTGGTGCGCCAAAATGTCAATGGGTTTTTGGTCGAGCCCGACGACATCGTGCAGCTCCAGAATTCGCTGTGTCGTCTCGTCGCCGACCCTGGGCTGCGCGCGCGCCTCGGCACCTCGAACCGGGCGATCGCGCAGCGTCGACACGCGTGGCGCGCGGTAGCGCAACGCTATGAGGCGATCTTTCGCGAGGCTGCGCAACACGCGGACCATGCCGATGCGGCAGCTTGATGCGCAACACTCCGATGCTCCTTCGCGGATCGGTGACAGGATGAAACTGCGCGATCAAGCGCACTTGATGACGTTGGCTTTGCAATCGCTGCGCTCGCAATGGTGGTCCGCACAGCGGATCCGCGAAACCCAGGAACGCGCTCTGGTGCGGATCATGCGGCACGCCGTCGCCAACGTGCCGTTCTACGAAAACCTCGGGGTGCCCGCGCGCGACATCAATTCCGCCGCGGATCTGTTGCGATTCCCCCTCATCAACAAGCGCGACATCCAAAAATCGCCGCAGGCATTCCTGGCACGCGGCGTGGAGCGCTCCAATCTGCAGGCGTCTCGAACCTCGGGAAGCTCCGGTCAACCGACCACGACCTATTTCGATCGTTCCGCCTGGCTGCTCGGCAAATATGCCTTGAAAATGCGGCGGATTGCCGCGACCAGCGGCATTTCTCTCGGTCGCCGCGTGATGATCGTGAGCGAACAAACGCCGCAGCAACTCGCTGCGCAAACCGGTGCCGCGATCTCCGGCCTGCGCAGCCTGTTCCAACAGCGGTATTTGTCGATCCACACCCCGGCCGCAGATCATCTGCCGGTTCTGGGCCACTACAACCCGCACATCCTCTATGCGTTTCCGTCGTATCTGCTGGATTTGATTGCCACCGCGGAAAGTCTCGGCGTCGCCCTGCCACGAGTTGCGGCGCTTTACACGAGCTCCGAAGTTCTGACGGCGGCCGCGCGCGAACGCATCGAAGCCGCGTTCGCCGCACCAGTGTATGACGTTTACGGCAGCACCGAATTCAAGGAAGTGGCCTGGCAGTGCCGCGCGCACAGCTACCATCTAAATTTTGAAAGTGTCTACGCCGAGACGCTCGCGCCTGGAGCGCGCGGCGCCTTGGTGCTCTCCTCGCTATGCAACTTCGCCATGCCGCTGCTGCGCTTCGATATTGGCGACCGTGCGCTGTTCGGTCCGGAGCGCTGCGCGTGCGGTCGCGAATCGCTGGCGCTGAGCGGGTTCGAGGGCCGCGAAGGCGATATGATTACATTGCCCTCGGGCCGGCGCGTTTCGCCCTACGTGCTCACCACCGCAATCGAGTCCGAGGAATCGATCATTCAATATCGAATCCATCAAACTGCGCCGCTGACATTCCGCCTCGATGTCGTCGTCACCGCACCCGGCGTTTCGCAGCGTTGGCGCGATCGGGTTGGCGCTGAGTTCGACAGACTGTTGGATCCGGGCGTTTGCTTCGACGTGCGCGAAGTCAGCCGCCTCGACCGGGATCCGAGCGGCAAGCGCTCGGCGTTTGTGCGCACCCCGCCGCCGCCGGTCTGAGCCGGAAACGATTCGATGTGCGGCATAGCCGGAACCTGGAATCGCGACGGCCGACCAGCGAACGGACGCTTGTTGGAAGCGATGACCGCATCGCTGCAGCATCGCGGGCCCGACGGCGCGGGACATTACGTCGAGGGCTCGATCGCGATCGGTCATCGGCGGCCGAAGATCATAAATCTGTCCGCCGCCGCCGAACAGCGCGCCGCTGGCATCGCCTTGCAGCCGCAGAATTTTCTGCGTACGGTGACCGACTTGGTCTGGTATCACGATGCGCCCATACCGATTCGCGGCCGCTATTCGCAATGGCACTTGATGCGTGAGACGGTGCGCCACGTCACGGTCTTGCTGGGCGGTCAAGGCGCCGACGAATTACTCGGCGGCTATTCCGGCTTCGTGTTGCCGTATCTGTTGGACCGCATCGACCCAAGGTTGGCGACCGAGGAGCCGCGGCGTCGCATCGTCGCTGACATTGTGCAGATGTGCCGCATCTCTACGGGCGTGCACCGTCTCCTGCCGCGCCTGATTTTGGCGGCCTTGCGGCAGCGTTTCGGATTGCCCTGGCCCCGCGCACTCACGCCGGCCTGGTCCTGTGGGCCCGTGTCCACCGACCGCTATCGCGGCCAGGAGCTGCAGCGGCCCACGGAGCGACCCTACGCCAGCCGGCTGAACAATTCGCTGTGGGCGGAACTGCGCCACGCCGGGCTGCCCGAGTCCTTGCATGCTGAGGACGCGATCAGCATGGCATTTTCGGTCGAATCGCGGATGCCGTTTCTGGACCACCGCCTGGTCGAGTTGTGCTTCGCACTACCCTACGATCAGAAAATCCGCAACGGCTGGAGCAAGTGGCTGCTGCGCGACGCGACGGCGCAAATACTGCCCGAACCGGTTCGCTGGCGCCGGCACAAACTCGGATTTCCCGGCGACTATGATTTGTGGCTTGCTGGCGCCGCGGGTGCGGCCGTCATCCGTGATGTACTGCTTGATCGCCGTACGCTGAATCGGGGCGTGAGCGACGCAGACTGGCTGCGTCGCCGGAGCCCACCGGCCATGGCCGCCGTTCGCGCCGGGTCGTAGTCATGCGCCGAAACCGCTCCGTCGTTGACTTCATCACCGTCGATCTCAAGTGGGCGGTCAAGAAACTGTATCGCCGGCCGCTGATTGAGCTGGCGCGAGTGTGGCGGCGCTCGATATCGCGCCCGTGCTTCGTCGGTGTGACGGGCAGCGCCGGCAAGACGACAACCAAGGAACTCTTGTGCGCGACGCTGGCCCGGCGGCACGCCTGCATCAGTAGCCCCGACACCCACAACCAACTGTACGACGTGGCACGAACACTGTTGCTGACCGGGCCACACGCAGAGTTTTGTGTGCAGGAGCTGGGCCTGAACCAAGGCGCCAGTTTCGCTGCGATGCTCGACATGCTGCGGCCCCAGGTCGGCATTGTCACCACCATCGGCGCTGAACACGTGAAGGCGTTCCGCACACCAACGGTGATCGCCCAACAAAAGGGGCTGCTCATCGAACGTCTGCCAGCCTCCGGGCTTGCGGTGCTTAATGCGGATGACGCGCATGTGGCCGCGATGGCGCAGCGCACTGCCGCGCGCGTCGTGACGTTCGGTTTCGGCGCGCATGCCGATTATCGCGGTGAGATCCTCGAAGATCGTTGGCCGGAGCGGCTCGTGCTGCGGGTTACCCATGGCGCGGAGTCGATGCGAGTGGTTACGCAATTGTGCGGTGCGCATCAAGCCGTCAATGTGCTGGCGGCCATTGCAGCAGGACATGCGTTGGGCGCGAGCTTCGCGGATGCTGCGGACGCCGTTGCCGCTTATGTGCCCATTCTCGGCCGATTGAGCGTGCAGCAAACACGAGGTGGCGTCACGTTCATCCGCGACGACTGGAAAGCGCCCGAGTGGTCGCTCGAACCGGTTTGGCGCTTCACGCGAGAGGCCCGGGCGGAACGCAAAATCATCATCCTTGGCACGATTTCCGACTATCACGGCGGTTCGCGGGAAATCTACCACCGCGCGTTGGCTGCGGCGCTCGCGGCGGCCGACCATGTCGTGCTCGTTGGGGAGAATTCCCTGGGGCGAGTCGCGCGTTTGCGTGACGCGGCGCTCGGACGATTGCATGGGTTTGCTAGCGCGCGCGAGGCAGCCCAATGGCTCGGGAACTTCGCGCGTCCGCAGGATCTGGTGCTGCTCAAGGGTTCGAATGCGGATCATCTGGGGCGCATCGCCTTGTCGATTGACCAGGAGGTGCGGTGCTGGCGGCAGCGGTGCCCGCGCGGCATCCTTTGCGACCGATGCCGGTTGCTGCGGTTCCCCTCCGGACCCCAGGGTGCTACCGGTCAGGCATCGGCGGGAGCCCCGGATGTGTAGCCCAAGGCGCGTGTCCGCGTGCAGTCGATGAAAGTGCTGGTTACCAACTGCACCCGCAATACGGGACTGACCATGGCGAGAGCGATGGCGCGTGCCGGCTGGGAGACGCACGGTGCAGATGACCGGCACTTCCCATTCGGCCTCAAGTCGCGCTTTGTTTTGGCACCTTACCGCCGATTGCCGGATGAGAAGGATGCCACGTTCGTGCCCGCGCTGTTGGCGCTGCTGGAGCAATTGCGGCCGGACGTCCTGATTCCGATGCGCGGCGTGGAAAACATCTGCATGCAGCAACACTCAGTGCAGCGATTCACGCGCACGCTGCTGCCCAAACCCGGCGCATTTTCCGTATTGAACGACAAGTCCGCGCTGCTCGCCTTATGCGCCGATCTCGGCGTGGCGGCGCCACGCGTGCTGAGTCTCGAGGAGGCGCGTGAGCAGTTGCGCCGCTGTCCGGGGCTACCGGTGGTCGTGAAGCCTTGCCGCGACATCGGCGGCGGCGAAGGCGTGCATTTCATCGATGATGCAGAAAAACTGCAGGGCATTCATGAACAGATCAGCAACGCTTACGGCCCGGCGTTGACCACCGAATATATCGCCGGTCCTACCGCTGCGCTGCGCGCCGTGCATTTGCTGTTCGATGCCGACAGCCGTTTGATCGCGAACTTCGTGGTGCAAAAGCTGCGAATTTGGCCGCGCAGCGTCGGGGTGTCGGTCGCGGCCGTCAGCGTGCACGACCCGGAGCTGGTGCGGCAGATTGTGCCAATTTTCCAAGCGCTGAAATGGCGGGGCCCTGCGGATGCGGAGCTCAAGATCGACCCGCGCGACGGTAAGGCCAAGATACTGGAGATCAATCCACGCTTTTCAGGCATGTCGCACTTTCCCATTGCATGCGGCGTCAATATTCCGTTGCGGTATTGCCGGGCCGCCCTCGGCGAGCGTCTGCAGGAGCAATGGCTGCCGGATTACCGCGCGGGCGTGCGCTTTGTCAGTCTCGCGCGTTGGCTGATCGCGCTCGCCGACCAGGTGCGCACGCGGCCGGGCGAACGACTGCAGGTGCTGCGCCAGGCGTGGCAGCAGGAATGGCACGGTCCGCGCGTGCGCTCCGTGCACGAAGCCGGCGATCCGGCCCCGATTCTCGGCCGCGCGTTGCTGGCCCTGCGACGCCCATCCGAGCGGCGATGAGAAGATCGTGATCCGTCGCGCCGCCTACCTGGTGCACATGCTGCGCAACGAGCGCGCACCGGCCGAGCGCCTGCGGGCACGGCAGGATGCGCAGCTGCACCGCTTGGTGCTGCGCGCCGCGCAGGATGTGCCGCTGTATCGCGATTTGTACGCCGGCTTGGACTTGCCTGAATTTCGCGGCGTTGCTGATTTACCGCGGCTGCCAATCATCGACAAGCGCCAGTTGCGCGTTGCCGCCGGCGCCCATCGGGCCGTGGATGCGGTGCCGCCGCTGGTGACCATCAGCACATCCGGCTCGAGCGGCGAACCGTTTCGCTTTGAGATCGACGCCGACTACGATCAGTGGCGCAAAGCACAATGCCTGCGACCGTATTTGTCTGCGGGACGCAGGCTGCGTGATTGCGTGTTGCGGTTAAGGCCGCCAAGTCTGGGGCCTGCACGGCCTCCGTGGTTTCAGCGCCTGGGTTTGCTTGCCGAGCACGTCATCAGTGCCGGGAGCGAACCGGAGGAAATCTGCCGCCGCTGGACTGAGCTGCACGCCACGGTACTGCAAGGTTACCCCTCGGCGCTGCGCCCACTCGCCCAATACATCATTGAAAAGCGCCGGCACCTCTCGCCTCCACCGCGGCGGGTGTTTACGGATTCGGAATTGCTGCTTCCGGACACGCGACAGCTGCTCACCGAGGCCTTTGGCGCGCCGGTCACCGACGTGTTCGGAACTTATGAGACCGATAATATTGCGTATCAATGCGAGCGAGGCGAGGGCTACCACCTCGCCATCGACTGCGTGATATTGGAACTGCTGCGCGACGGTGTGCCGGTCGCCGCCGGCGAACCCGGCGAAATGGTGGTCACGGTGCTGCGCAATCATACGACGCCTTTCATTCGCTACAATCTGCGTGACATCGCGCGTTTTGGGAGCGATCCGTGTCGGTGCGGACGTTCATTCCCGCTGTTGCAGGTCATCTCAGGTCGATCCGATGATTCGATTGTGCTCGGCGATGGCCGACGACGCACGCCGATGGATTTGTTCCCGATCTTTGGCGGCTTGCCGCATCTGCTGCGTCAGTATCAACTGCGCCAAACCGCAGTCGATCGCTTTGAATTGTGGGTGGTGCCGATGCTGCCCCTGGAGATCGAACACCGGCAACTGCTGCTCAACTCGCTATTGCAATCATTGGGGCCGGTTACCCTTGCGATCCACGTGGCCGACCGTCTGCCGACGGATCCGTCCGGAAAGTTTCGCACTTTCGTATCCTGCTTAGCCGACGGCGCGCATGCATAGCGAGCGACGCATTCTGATCAACACCGCGATTTTTACGAGCGGTGAATTATTGGGTCAATTGGCGAACTTCATGTTTGTGGCGCTGTTCGCCCGCGCCTTTGGCGTGAACGTGATGGCCCATTACTCGCTCGGAATGGCGGTCGGCGGCCTGCTCGCCATTCTCGTGGATTTCGGAACGGCGGGGTTTTTGACGCGGGAGTCGGCGCGGAACCCCCGCCGTGCGCGCGAACTGGTGGGGCTGCTGCTGCCGACGCAGGCGCCGCTCGCGTTGCTGCTATGGGGGCTTAGCATCGGCATAAGTGCTTGGCTGCTCGACTTGCGCGCCGGACTGCTTGTGCTGGCATCCGCGTGCGGCTACCAACTGTTGTCGCGTCTGAGTTTGCTGCTGTTCGCACCGTTCGTCGGCACCGAAAAAATCGGTGGCGCGGCACTGGCGGGCGCCGTGCACCGGTTCGTGACGCTCGCCCTCGGAGCGCTGGCGATTTTTTACGGTTGCGGTCCCCAACTCGCCTCCTGCGCTTTGCTCGCCGGCGGCGTGCTGCTGTTCGTCTGGGCACTCGTACTGTTTGTGCGGGGGTTCGGTGTGCCGCATTGGCGGGTTGCGCCGATTGCCGCATTCGCGTTGCGGAAAGAGGGTTCCGCGTACGCTCGTCTGTCGGCGCTCAACGTCGCCATCGATCGCGGCGGGTTGATCGTCTTGAGCGGCTTGGCCGGCCGCGAGGCGGTTGGGTTGTACGCGATCGCCGACCGTATTGTTGTCGCACCGGCGTTGTTGCCGATCATGTTCGTCAACGCCGTCTATCCGGCGCTGCTGCGGCTCGCCAACGAGTCGGCCGAACGCGTGCATGCGTTGACCGTGCGCTGCGCACGCCTGCTGTTCGTGGGTACGATTCCGGTGGCGACCCTGCTGACGCTGCTTGCACCGGATATCGTCGTCTTGTTGTTCGGTCGCAATTTTGAACCCGCAGTCGGCGCACTGCAGGTGCTCGCTTGGACAATACCGATGGATGGCGTGCGGCAGCTGCTGGGAGTACAGCTGCTGGCGCTCGATCAACAGGCGGCTGCGACGCGGGTGAGAGCCTTCAGTCTAGGGGTTCTTATCGTCAGTTGCGTCATTCTGATCCTGTGCGGCTTTGGCTTCAAAGGTGCGGCCTGCGCTGAATTAATCAGCGAATCGTTCGCAGTGCTTTGGTATCTGCTGTTGCTGCGACGCAGTCAGTCGGTGGCGGCGCTGATCCGAAGCATGCTGGCGCCGTTGTTTGCCGCGGCAGTGACCTTTCCGGCCGCAACGATGTTCACCACGCGACTCACCCTCGGGCCGCGCGCTTGTGCTCTCGCCGTGTTGATTCTGCTGGCGCTGCTGGCGACCGGATCGATCCGCCTGCACGATCTGCGTTTCCTGCGAGAGGTGCTGTCACGCCCCCGCCGCTAGCCGAGTTTCTTGAGTTGCCTCCCGGCGGTTTCGGTATAGCTAACCGTCCAAGCCAAGCTCCGCCCTCACCTGCTCGGACGTGTGGATCTTTTCCTCGCCCTTGCGGACGCGCTCTGCTGTCGCAGCCGCCAGGTAGTAGTCCTCGAGATCGTCGAGACCTTTGCTCACCAGCTCACGCAGGTAGTACGCCTTGGTCCTTCCGGTCCGGGCCGCCAGCTGGTCCAGCCGTTGCTCCGTTGCCGGATCAGCCGCCGTGCCCAGATGCTTTTTGCATCGGTCTTTTTATCGACCACGCGCAAACAGGCACGCGCTCCGTGTATCAGGAGCGTACGCACATACTGATCACCTCGTTTGGTAATCGGGCCGAGGCAAGTTTTGCCACCGCACCTGCAGCAGCCGCCTTGACGCTTCGCTCTGTTTCGCAAGCTCGCGGATATGACAGTCATACTGTGCGAGCAACCGGGCCAGTACCTCGCGTGCGAGTACGGGAAAGCGCGCACGCATCCGTGCGTGCGACTTTTCTGCATCATCGACACCCTGACGATCACATCCATGCTGCCGGGCGTCGAAGACAGTATTAGCGAAATGCCCGTCGGGGATCGTTCGTGCCGGTCACGCCTACGTATGCAATATGTCATAGCCTTCGCAGCGCCCTTCAGGCCATTGATCCCGTCGGCGGTCGTTGGCGAAAAGTTGAGGCGGTGGATAGCGGCTCAGATGACTCATTGGCGATCATCGCTAAGGCCCAGGGCTTTACGGGAAGGAAACTCCGGCCCACGGTGGCGGCATGTGGCGGCTGCGGCGCGCGCGGCGAATCGTCCCATCGCCAGCAGTTCGCCTGCTGACAGCGCCGCCAATTCCTGAGGCGACACTCGATGATTGTCGGCCAGCCAGGCCAGCATCGCCGATTGGAAACTGTCGCCCGCGCCGACAGTATCGGCGATCACAACGTGCACGGGAGCAATGTCAATTCTCTCGGTCGATCTGGAAAAGATGCTTGCACCGCAGTCCCCGCGCGTGACTACAACCAACGAGCAACGATAGGCTAGCCATCTTTTGGCAATTGCATCTATGTCGATATTGGTGCCATATAGATGGGTAAGATCCTCTTCGCTGAACTTGATTAGGTGCGCGTAGCGGCCGAACCGATCAACGGCATCCCGCCACCGCGCAGTACGGGGCTCGATCGCCAGACGCACATTTGGATCAAAGCTGATAAGAATCCTGTCGGGCGCGGCTGTCACGAGTTCGAACAGGTGATCCGATGATTGCGATGACACGATGGGAATCGAGCCCACATGAATGCCGAACAAGGATTTCCATTGTCGTCTTACCGCGGCGATATCGGGATGAAACAAAGCCTGGTCGAGACCGTAAAATGCGTAGCGGGGTACACCTGTCGAATCGACGTCAACCATCGCCAGCGCGGTTGATTTAGCTGTTCGGCGAATGAATTGGCAATCCACGCCTTCCGTCTGCAACCGGGATTCCAGGTTGCGTCCCAGCGTGTCGGACGCAATTTCGGCGGCCAACGATGTTGCACATCCCAGCCGCGAGAGTCCAATCGCCACGTTGTATGGCGAGCCGCCCACTTTTGCAAATAGACTTACCTTTCCCCGCGCATCGGCCGCCGGTGGGCCGACGAATACGTCATAGAGAGCTTCACCGCAAACTAGATACATGGCATTTCGCATCGCACTCAAAACTTGTACTTGATCGTCGCTCTGCTGGTCCGCCCGTTGATCGATCGGGCACCCTGGCCATTGTCGTATTCGGTCCAACCAATCTTGTCGAAGAGATTATTGACACTCAGCGACAACGAGGCGTGCTGGTTGAACTGGTAGTTCCCGAACAGGCTGACCGTATAAAAAGATGGCTGAATAATGGTATTTTGGTCGTCTCCAAAGGATTTGGCGGTACCGATCAAGCTGCCGCCAACGGTGAACGCGGCGACGGCGTAAGACGGTGTCACCTGGTAAATATACTTGGCGAGTCGATGCGGTTGATCTCCGATGATCGCAGCGACGTTTGATCTGGTGATGGACGCATCGGTGTAAGTGAAGCCACCGCTAACGTTGAATCCACCCCACCGATAGCTGCTTTCGATCTCGACGCCCTTCGCGGTGTAGGTGTTCTCCGATAGGATTTGCGTCGTCAGATCGTAGTTTCCCTCATTGGTATCCGCCTTGAAGAGGGTAATGAAGGAGTTCAAGACGCCTTTGCGCCATTTCACCCCGAGTTCAGTCTGCTTGACTGTGTTGATCGGAATCGGCGCGCCGCCGATGAAGGGTCCGCCCATTCGCTCCACGACATTGAACGACGCACCGTCGCTGTAACGCGCGAATATCGCCAGATCGGAGGTGACCCGATAGTTGCCGCCGAAGGAATACGCAGTGTTGGACTTATGATAGTCCACCGCATTGGTCGGCCTACTTGGAAATAGGCCGGGAATGAACGGTGTGCCTGCTGACGCCGAACCTGCATTCGACTGAAAGCCGGTAACTTTTTCCACGTCCTCGCGCACACCAGCGTCGAGATTGAACTGCGCAACTTCATAACCCAAGTTAAGATACGGCGAACTCATGTCGTATTGAATCTGACGATCCGTGACACCCCAACCGTTGGCGATCGGGAGCAGACCGCTGGGGTCGGTCTGTATGCCACTGGCGTTCACCCCTGACAACGGTACGGGCTGATTGCCGCTCGCCGTGAACAAATAATGGGGAAGATTCTGGTCGACTGAAATCATCTGGTGGTTGGTATCCCAGCCTAGAACCGCATTCAAGGTTCCGGCGGCCGCGAAATCGACACTGCGCGACAGTTTCAAGGAATTGACGGTACTTCCCAGGTCATCCAGTGAGGCATCAAAAGCTGCCAGTTCAATCTCGGCTCCGGTGTAAGGCTTGCCCTGATTGGGGCCGGCGGCATAGATCGTACCCGCAGCCGGCTGTGCGATCGGAGCACCCGTGGGATAGGCAACCAGAAAGCTGCCGGATTTTTTCGATTTACGGAAGCTTTCATCCAGCATCCAATCCTGCCCGAGCTCGATGTGCGCCTGCAGGCCGAGCGCATCTTCTCGAACCGTCAGACCACTATTGAGGTTACTGACGCTGAGGTTGTTGTCGGCACTGCGTGCGGTGACGCTCGGCCAATAGGGCGAGTAATAGCTCGCCGTGCGCGGGTCGATACCGGAATACGCCTCGATGGTCGCGGGGTTGGCTTTGGTAGGATTCGGCGTGCTCAAACCAAATGCAACCGGCATGTCGAGGGGCGACCGATCGTCCAGATGCTTGTAGCTGATGCGAATAAAACTACCTTGATCGCCAATGTCCTGCGTGATATTGGCCTTGATTTGGCCTCCGCTCTCGATGGGAACATCGCCGTTGCGGGCACCGTTGCCGTCGCGGAAAAAGCCCCCGACGAAGAATCGGGTGTGATCGGCCAAGTGTTGCCCATAGTCGAAATCGTAGCGGGTCTCATCAAAATCCAAACCTCGGGAGACACTGACGCTGCCGCCCTCTTCGTGCCCCGTCTTGGAGATGAAGTTGATAATCGCGCCCGGTGAATTCGACCCCAGTACCGATGCTGCTCCGCCGCGCACCGCTTCGATGTGATCGAGCGCCCCGTCGATTTTTACGTACATATCCGGTGTCACGAAAGCGTAGTCGCCGTTGAGCAGCAGCGGCAGGCCATCCTCTTGAAATCCAACATAGCGACTTCCGCCCGCTGAAATCGGTATGCCGCGCACCGTTACGTTGGTATTGCCTTCGCCGGCGGAAGCCTCGGAATGAATTCCCGGGATATCCCTCAGAGCATCCGCGGCACTGTTGGGCGCAGCAAACTCGATTTGTAGCGGATCCAAGGTACTGATCGAACTGCTGGACTTCATCTTGGTGGTCGCCACAAACACGCCCGTAACAATGATTTCCTCTAAGTTGACGTCGTTGCCGCTGATGAGAGAAGCGGACGCCGACGCATCATTCACGGGTTTTCCGGTCTCCTCGGCCATTGCCGGTGCGGCTTGCAAGAAGGCTAATAAAACCGCACCCGCAATGACCGACACACTCACGTTCTTCATGACGCCCCCCGTTCCAACGTTGTTGTTTCACTTAGCTTGGCGGACCAAGCCGATCCAAAATTTATGACTTAAAACTAGCATTGATTACTGTCAATAGCAACAATCGATTGTACTTCACCCCACACGCCAAGCATTATCGCAAATTAATCGGGGCTAATTTACTGATAACACAGGAAAAACCGCAATATAAAAGTACAATACAAATTCCGCAATCGATTGGCTCCGGGTAATCAATAGCGCACCGCTTCTGCGTCAACCATGGCCGGGTTCGACGTGAACTGGAACTGCTGTGCACCCGAGGGGGCGGAGTAAGCCAATTCGTGCGCAGCCGAGGGCAGATGGATTCGCAATTCGGCAAACTTCTCCTCAGAAGACCAGCGAAGGGCCAGCACATCGGCGGGTGAATCGAGCAAACGAAAGACGCCTTCGAATGCCGGGTGGGTGTTGCGCAAGCGGATTAAGGCCAGCAAGTCTTTCACAACGGGCCGTTCGAGGGCCGCGTCGAATTCGGCGCGTGAAAAATAATGCCGATTGATATCTCGCCCGACGCCCGTGCGCGCCAGGAGATCCATGTCGTTATGCCCCGCGAGCAGTCCGACATAGTAAACCTGCGGAATGCCGGGCAAGAAGAATTGTATCGCGCGAGCCAGCAGATAGCGCCGCTCATCGCCTCCCAGCGCGTCAAAGAACGTGCAGTTGACCTGGTACAAATCCAGATTCGCTGCTGCGACCCCCGTGGCTTGACGGCTTTGGCCGCCGCTTCGTTCATGAATTCCCTCAACGAGGCGCTCGATATCCTCGGGCGAAACGAGCCCCGGTCGAGCGAGGCGATCGTTTGGGTCGGCACCGATGTCCACGATGCCGATGCCATCGTGCGTATCCAGTACGGTAATGGCATTGCTGGGACGGACCCGAATCCATTCCTTCAAGGTCGCGGCCGTGCCAAACGCAAAGGCGTGTAACGCGAGGGGCGGCAGTGCAAAATCGTAGACCCAATCGGCGTGTACCGCTATTTCGATTTGCCGCCGATAGTAGGAATGCACTTCGACCAGAACCTCTATTCCGAGCTTGCGGACCCGGGCCGCGAATTCAGCGATGAAATCGCAGGTCTCCGGCAACATGAAACAGCTGGTGCCGGCGCGCTTGATCGCATAACCGACGGCATCTAGACGCACCATGCTCACCCCATGCTCGCTCAAGGTCTTTACGACCCGTTCCAGGTATGCGCGGCCGTGGGGATGAATCACATCGATATCCAGTTGCTGCGGTGTGAACGTCGTCCAGAGCGTGCGATGTTCGCCGTCGCCGAGCGTAATTTCGCGGAATGGTCGGCCCGGTCGAGGCCGGTAAATCAGGGCGAGATCTGCCTCCTTGGCGCCGCTTGGAAACACCGCTTCCCGCGTTAGAAACAAGCCGTCGTAGAGTGAGGCGCCGCCCCGCCGGCAAAAATCCAAGAACTGCGGCGAACGATCCGATATGTGATTGACAATCACGTCTGCCATGATTGCAATGTCTAGAGACAGCTCTTTGACGTCGCCCCAACACCCTACTCTCCGGTCCACCTGCGTGTGATCGATCGGATCAAATCCCGCATCCGCGCCGTCGATCGGATCAAAAAAGGGTAACAAGTGCACTGCACCGAAAACCCCGCGCAGCGGCCCGCAGAGCAAACCGCGAAGACTGCGAATGTCTCCGCCGCCGAGCCGATCAACGTAGGTAATCAGCTGCACCTGGTTTTTCATTGTGTAGCCCCCATTCGCTTTCGCCATTATATGCAATCGATTGGCGTCATGTGTCAATGTTTTTTGATATTTGCGTCGATACAGGTCACTGACCCCCGAGTTTCTTGCAGCACCCGGTATCCGTAACCCGGCCGGGCACCACGCGCTTCTTCGGCCGGTTGTGAGCAAGGCACTTGGGGTTGCTATGATGCTGCTCGATATTACAGGCCGCCAAATCTATGCCAAAACCCACACGCCGGGCACGCTCCCCAAAGAAATCCCCTTCGCGCGAACCCTTACTGACGGACCGTCGGCCGCAGATGAAAGACATTGCCCGGCTCGCGGGCGTTGATCGCTCGACCGTGTCTCGGGCGCTCAATCAAAGCCCGCTGGTCAATGAGGAGACCCGCCTACGGATTGCGGAACTTGCCCGGTCGCTGAATTACTCGGTGAATGTCGGGGCAAGGAACCTGCGAACGAAACGCAGCCGTACGGTGGCGGTCGTGGTTCCGTACGATGCGCGGACGCGCCAGCATGTTTCCGATCCATTCTTCGTCAGCATGCTGGGAAGCCTGGCCGATACGCTCACCGACCGCGGCTACGACATGCTACTGTCGCGCGTTGATGCTGAGCGGCTCGATCTGGCTGCACAGCTCGAGGTCTCGGGACGCGCCATCGGTATCATTTTGATCGGGCAGTGGCATCATCATGATCAACTCAATCAACTGGCTGTCCGCCATGTGCCCATTGTCGTGTGGGGCACCCAATTGCCGCAACAACTCTACTGCACCGTTGGCAGTGACAACATTGGCGGCGGCGAATTGGCCACCGAACACCTGATCAGCAGCGGACGCCGCCGAATCGCCTTCTTTGGGGATCCCGAACTGCCCGAAGTTGGGCATCGCTACGAAGGCTATCAGCGCGCGCTCAAGCGGCACGGCATTGGCATCGACGCCCGGTTGCTGCGCCGGGCCGAGTTCGTCGAGGGCAGCGCCCATCGCGCGGTAAAGGAATTGATCGAAAAGAAAATCAAATTTGACGGGATCTTTGCCAGCAGCGATTTGCTGGCAATGCGCACCATCGGTGCTTTGCGCGATTACGGACTTCTGGTGCCGCGCGATATCGGCGTCGCAGGCTACGATGACATCGAATTGGCGCAGTTTTTTCATCCGTCGCTGACGACAATTCGTCAACCGATCCTGAAGGGCGGCGAAGCACTGGTGGATGCACTGTTCGCCTTGATCTCCGGTAAGCGACCACTACCCGAAGTACTGCCCACCGAGTTAATCGTGCGTGAAAGCAGCGCCCGCCCTCCAGCAGCCTTGTGAGCGAGGCCACGCGCCCCAAGGAAACACGGAATGTCAGGGCGTTTTCGCGCCCGCACATACCCCGTATTCCCGCTGATCCAGATGCTCCAGCAACATACGCGTCGGCTGACGCAGCCAATTATAGAGCAACCCGATAAACAAAATTCCGGCACATCCTGTGGCCAGCATAAAGCCGTACTTTACATCACCGTACCTGTCGGCTATGACACCCATCGCGAGTGGTCCCACGGCGGCACCGACACATGTGAAGAACAAAATGAGACCGGCCACCGCCCCATGTTCTGACTTTTCAAAGCAACTTATCCCCTTTGAATTCAAAGTCGGATAGATCACCGACATGAACAGGCCCGATAGGGGAAGCAGAAACACCGCGCCTTGGACACCCCACACCACACTGCCTGTAAAACACAAGAATATCGCCAGACTGAACGCCGTCAATACCCGCGACCATCCTAGCCGGGCGAGCAGCCATACCCCGAGGAAACGGCCCGCGACGCGCAGTGCAAAAAATGCGGTGACACCGTAGGCGGCCAATAACGCGTAGGAGCCCTTATACCCCGCAAGATAGGTGGGTCCAAACACGTACACCGCTGATTCCGCGGCTACATACAAAAACGCGCCGATTCCGAACGCCAGCGCAAAGGGGTTTCGCGCCATGGCGAGAGGATGGCGCAAATTTACGGCCGTCTCAGGCGATCTTATCCTGTATGGGTATCTCACGAACAGCGCCGCGACAATCAGCAGCACGCACACGCTGCCGGCGATGGCGTACAGCCACTTCCAAGAAACTCCGCGCGCGATCAAACCGGTGACAATCAGCGGACCGACGATGGCGCCGACGCCAAAAAACCCTTCGATCAGGTTCATCGTCGAGGTATGTTCGGTCGTTGACGATGAAATGTCTCCTACGAGAGCCAACGCACCAGTTTTGAAAATACCAATGGCGCTTCCGGATATTGTCAACAGGACTAGGAAGAATGGGAAGGATTTCCCGAAAACGAAGAGGTAAGAGCTGACCGCGAACATCATTAGACCGATCACTATCGAGCGTTTGCGGCCGATTCGATCGGGGAGAAACCCCAAGAACATGGCCGCGACGGCCATAGCCGACATCGTCGCATAGTGGAACGCGCTGGCCGCACTGAGAGTGAGGTGAAACTCCCTCACGATCTGTGGAATGATCACGCCCACGGAATCGGTGGTCATCGCGAACATCATGAACATAATGAATGTCAGCCCACGAATTATCGCGATATTTGATTGCCCCGATCGTTGCAAGAAGACCCCCGCACCGGTGTTCGTTTGCTTCTTTCCTCGACTCCCGCCAATCACATCCGGCCTAGACCCGAAAGCGAAAAATGGAATCGCACTGGTCCGCGGATCAAGATAGACCACATTACAATCGATTGGTAGAAGAAGCTAGTGCTATGGGTATGGGGGCTTGTATCTCGACGCCAGGAAACCGGACGCCTCGGCGAGATCAATCTCGGCAACCAGCAGTCCTTCCTGGTTATAAGGCTGATAACTCAAGAGGGTTCCGTCTGGCTTGACTATTGCCGACGTCGTCGGCGACCGGTCGCTCGAGCAATTGGCGGTGACGACGAAGCAGGTGTTCTCGGCAGCGCGGCACAGCACGGCTTTCTCGTGAAATGAGTTGCCCGGATCTGCGTAGCTGTGCGGATCAAAATCGTCCTGTTCCGCTTCGCTCAAGTGCGGGTGAAACACGAGATGAGCGCCGCGCTGCGCCGCCCAACGGACGGTCTCGGGATAACGAAAGCCTTCGTGGCAGATTGCAATGCCGAATTTAAGAGGGCCAGCCTGAAAGAGTTGCCGTTCCAAGCCCGGCGTATAGGTCGCATCCTCAGACGGGTCCAGTTGAACTTTGTCTTGGAACCCCGCCACAGACCCGTCGCGATTGATCACGAGTGCGGAAATTCGCAGAGCATCACCCACAAGGCGCTCTGTGCCGAGCACGACGCCTACATTGGACTCTGCGGCTGTCGCGGCGATTGTGGCCCATGCGCCTTCGAGGAATGCCGGATCGGGCGGCGGAATGACCCTGCCAAAACCCCGATATCCAGGAACGTAGCATTCGGGAAAGCAAATCAAGTCGGCCCTTGCAAGCCCCGCGTGCCGGATCGCGCTGGACGCCAAGGCGACGGACTGCTGCGGCGTGGGCGGAAATCGGATGTTCGCTACTGCGATTTTGATGATCGGCATGGAAGAGCACCTCTTGAGCTGTATCGTGTCGGGATCCCTACTCGCGCGGCGTGCTGAATGCTCCGGCGATCGCCTGCACGCAACGCGAGAGCAGTATTGGACTCAACGGGTCCTGAAACGCCGGCGATACTGCGACGGACTAAAGCCCGTCCAGCCGCGAAACGCCCGGGTAAATGATCTGGCTTCTGCATATCCCAGTGCATCGGCAATTTCCTCGACCGTACTATTGCTTGCGAGCAGCCGGCGCACGGCAATGTCGCGGCGTGTTGCTTCGGCAATGAGGGTGAGAGAGGAGCCTTCGCGACGCAATCGGCGGCGCAAGGTATCGGTTTCGATTCCCAGGAGGTCCGCAATTTCCGCCGCTCGGTACGGCCGGAACGCATCCCGATGGCGCAATAACATGCGAACCTGGGGTGCGAGATCATGATTGCTGGCAGGGATGGTCATCAGTTCGAAGGGTGCGCGCGCGCTCATCTGTGCCAACTCCGCTTTAGTGCGTTTCACCGGACCGCGTAGCAAGCGCAAATCGAGCCTGATTTCACAGGCCGGCTGCTTAAAGCGATGCCGGCAGGGGAACAGATACTTAAATTCCTCGAAGTATCCGATCGGTTTAGCGTAGTTAAATGCCGCCGCCGTGAGAGTGATGGTCTCCCCGGCGAGCCAACAGGCAAAGCGATGCCAGATAATGAGCCAAAATTCTACAAAATAATGGTCAGGATCGAGGGAGGCTTCGTTAAACGTCACGGCAATCCTGACTTCATCGTCGATCACTTCAAGATCGGTCCGAATGTCGGATGAGACGACGTTGTAGAAGCGAGTGCCTTTCTCCAACGCCTCGAACACCGACTCGGAGTCGAACGCCAGTTGCCCCATCAATTCAAACGCCCCGAACTTGACGGGCCTTAGGGTGTAGCCCATGAATTCGTCATCGAGAAGCTGCCAGATTGCGCGAACCAGCCGGGCCATCGCCTCGACGCTGCCACGCCAAGTGGGGTCTGCCAGCCGCGCCGGATCCAGCCCAACGCAGCGTAGCAACGCCGCGATGTCCATCCCCCGACGTTCCGCGCCCTTCGTGCAGACACGAAAGTAGTAAGAATCGATCGTTGCCATTGCCCGATTCGGTGAGTTTTAAGCGCGGATTGCGTCCTGTTCGAATTCCCCAGGGTATTAGACTATAAAACGAGCGATATGGGGAGGACCGATGAACGCCATCAAACGTTGCGAGTACGAGGAATCGGCGGTGCACCGCTGGAAGCGCTTTGGAGCGATTCGCACCGGAGAAGACTACCTCGCGAGTCTGCGAGCCCGGGATGTGACGGTTTATCTATTCGGCGAGCGGGTGTTGGAACCGGTCGATCATCCAATCATCAGGCCGTCGATCAACGCACTCAAAGCGACCTATGACCTGGCGATCTCCGATCCGCAATTGGCCACGGTCTGGTCCCCTTTGATCGAGGCGCAGGTCAACCGCTTCCTGCATATCGTCGGCTCGCCGGACGATTTGGTCATGAAAAACCGCATGCAGCGCCGGCTCGGGCAGCTCACGGGTACCTGTTTTCAGCGCTGCGCCGGTCTCGATACCATCAGTGTCCTGCACTCGATTACCTATGACATTGATCAGAGGCATCATACGCACTATCACCAGCGGTATCTCGAATTCATGCGTCACGCTCAGCGTGCCAACATCATCATTGCCGCCGGCATGACCGATCCGAAGGGGGATCGCAGCAAGCGGCCGAGCGAGCAATCCGATCCGGATCTGTTCATGCGCGTAACGCAGCGCACGGAGCGGGGTCTTTACGTCACCGGCGCCAAGGCACATATGACCGGTGGCCTCAATTCTCACTGGATCTGCGTCATGCCGACCATGAATCTCGGTGAATCGGATCGCGAATACGCGGTGATCGGCATGGTGCCCGGCGATGCCGAAGGGCTCACCTATATTTATGGCCGTCAATCGTGCGACACCCGCTCCATGGAACAGGGCGACATAGACAAGGGCAACGCGAAATTCGGCGGCCAGGAAACACTCGTTGTTTTCGACCACGTGTTCATCCCCTGGGAACACGTTTTCATGGATGGTGAGTACGAATTTGCGCAAGAGCTGGTAACGAGATTTACCGCCTACCATCGCGCAAGTTATGTGTGCAAAACCGGCCTCGGCGATGTGATGGTCGGGGCTGCGGCCGCTATCGCCGACTACAACGGGGTCGCCAAGGCAAGCCACGTCAAGGATAAGCTCGTCGAGATGACGCATCTTAACGAAACGATCTTCTCGTCGGCGATTGCATCCTCGCATGAGGCAAAGCAGCTCGCGTCGGGAATATTCATGAATGATGCGATGCTGGCAAATGTATGCAAGCACAATGTGACGCGCTTTCCCTATGAGATCTCGCGGCTTGCGCAAGATCTCGCGGGCGGTTTGATGGTGACCCTCCCCTCCCAGCAGGACTTCGAACATGAGGTTGCCGGACCCATCCTGCACAAATATTTGCGGGGCTGCAGCGATATACCGGTCGAGCACCGCGCGCGAATGCTGCGTCTGATCGAGAATATGACTTTGGGCAGGAACGCCGTGGGTTACCTGACCGAGTCTCTGCATGGCGCGGGCTCACCCCAAGCGCAACGAATCCAGATCCTGCGCGGCATGGAGGTGGAGAAGAAAAAAGGCTATGCGAAAGCCCTTGCCGGCATTGCGGAAGATTCTGCCGCAGCGGCTCCCGGCCACTCTGACGGATAGCGAAGGGAATGACCGGCTCGCTGGCGGGCATCCGCATCATCGAGTTCGCCGCGATCGGACCCGCACCTTTTTGCGGAATGATGCTGGGCGATCACGGCGCCGAGGTCATTCGGGTGGATCGCCCGGGCGGCACACATGGCGGCGTCGATATCGCGAACAGGACTGACGTGCTCGCGCGCAACCGGGCATCGATTATCATCGATCTCAAGAAGCCCGAAGGGGCATCCATCGCGCGCCAGCTCATACGGACTGCCGATGGTCTGATCGAGGGGTTTCGTCCCGGGGTCATGGAACGTTTGGGACTGGGTCCTGAGATTTTGCTCGATGACAATCCACGCCTCATCTATGGCCGAATGACCGGCTGGGGCCAGACAGGGCCCTACGCCAAGGCGGCCGGACACGACATCAACTACATCGCGCTCTCCGGCGCCCTGCACGGCTATGGACGTGCGGGGGACAAACCAACTCCCCCCATCAATGCGGTCGGGGATTTCGGCGGCGGCGGAATGCTGCTGGCATTCGCCATGCTCGCGGGCATATTGCATGCGAAGGCCGGCGGCAAGGGTCAAGTCATCGACTGTGCGATGACCGAGGGGGCGGCAATTCTGTCCGCGATGACGTGGGGGCTCTACGCTCAAGGCTCATGGCGCGACGAGCGCGGAACCAACAGCATCGACACCGGCTCGCATTATTACGATACCTATGAAACCGCAGACGGAAAATGGATTGCGATCGGGGCGATCGAACCGGAATTTTATGCGCAACTGCGCCGCTCGATCGGCTTGCAGGACGACCCCGAGTTCGAGGTGCAAAGGGATCCAATCCTTTGGCCGGCGTTCAAGGACAAACTGGCGATGATATTTGCGTTGCGGACACGCGCAGAGTGGTGTGCATTGATGGAGTATTCGGACTGCTGTTTTGCACCCGTTCTGTCTCTCGCCGAGGCACCGCGACATCCTCATGCGATTGCGCGCAAAAGCTTCATCGAGGTCGATGAGGTGCTGCAACCGGCGCCGGCTCCACGATTTTCGGTAACCGATCCTCCGACACCACAACGGCCGCCGCGCCCTGGGGCCGATACCGACCGCATACTGCGCTCAATCGCTGTGGACGCACACGCCATTGCCGAACTGCGGAAATCGGCAACAGTCGCGTAAGCAAATTTCAGACATTGAATAGGTAGAACATGCAAATCAATGGCAATTCAGCGGTTGTGACCGGCGGTGCCTCAGGACTAGGCGCTGCGACCGCGCGGCTTCTGGTGGAGCACGGGGCCAAGGTCGCGATATTCGATTTGAACGAACAGGCCGGGCTCGCCCTGGCGGCGGAGATTGGCGCGATGTTCGTCAAAGTCGATGTGTCGAATGCAACTAGTGTCGGCGAGGCGCTGCGCGCGGCAAGCGTGTCCCAGGGAATCGCGCGTATTTTAGTCAACTGTGCAGGCATTGGCGGCGCCGCGAAGACGGTTGATCGCCATGGGCTGCCCTTTCCACTGGAGAGTTTTCGTAAGGTCATTGAAATCAATCTGATCGGCACTTTCAACGTCATTTCGCAATTTGCTGCGCTGCTGATCGCCGCCGACAAACAAGGCGAAGAGCGAGGAGTGATCGTCAACACCGCCTCGGTCGCCGCCTTCGACGGCCAAATCGGCCAAGCGGCCTACTCCGCGTCGAAGGGCGGCATCGTCGGCATGACGCTTCCCATCGCACGGGACCTCGCTGCTCATGCAATCCGCGTAGTCACCATCGCGCCGGGAATCTTCCTGACACCCATACTCGCAGCGCTTGCACCAGCGGCTCTGGAATCCCTGGGAGCGCAGGTACCGTTTCCGAACCGTTTGGGTAAACCGGAGGAATACGCGATGCTCGTTGAGAGCATCGTGCGCAATCCCATGTTGAACGCGGAGACTATACGAATCGACGGCGCCGTCCGCATGGCGCCGCGGTAAGAGCTGTGAACTACCGATGGATTAATTACGAGCGAGCCGGCGACGTTGCAATCATTCGATTGAACGATGAGAAGACAATCAACGCGGCCTCCTGTGAGATGGTCGATGAATTGCGCTTAGCGTTGGGCGATGCAAGTTCGACGTCGCGGGCAATTATCTTGACCGGCGCCGGACGGGGGTTCTGTTCCGGTTTCAATCTCGCTGGGGGCATAGATCCCTCCGATCCTCGATACGATGCCGGCGCCGTGCTCGAGACACACTTCAATCCACTCATATTGCTGTTACGCGATCTGCCAATTCCCTTCTTGACGGCAATCAATGGACCGGCCGCAGGCATTGGATGCGCGATCGCCCTGGCCGGCGATATAATCCTCGCAAGCCAAGGCAGCTACCTGCTGATGGCGTTTGGACGCGTCGGTCTGATTCCAGACGGAGGTGTGGCGTATATGCTCACCCGCGCCGCCGGACGCGTGCGGGCGATGGAAATGATGCTCTTGGGCAACAAGATCCCCGCTGAGCAAGCGCTACGATGGGGCTTGATCAGCCGCGTTGTCCCCGAACAGGCGCTCGAGTCCGAAGCCCTTGCAACGGCGCAGGCGCTGGCGGCGGGTCCCACCCGTACTCTTGCCGCAATTCGCCGCCTGTGCTGGCGGGCGCTCGATACGGATCTGTCAGCACAGCTTGAGGTAGAACGAGCTGCACAACGCGAGGCGGGCGGCGACGCCGATCATCGGGAAGGCCTCGCGGCCTTCCTTGAGAAACGCGCACCGAATTTCCGGCGGGGTACTCCCTCGGCATAACGCGCGGCATGCGTGCGTGGTGGAAGAACGCGCGTCGAGCGCTTCAGCCGAACAACTTGACGGCTGCCTTGGCGACCAGTTCGCCCTGATGCCGCGCACCACCCAGGTCGATGGCAGAGGGTTGGCGGGACCCATCGCTACCGCTGATAGTTGTGGCCCCGTAAGGCGCGCCGCCGACAATTTCGTCCATGCGCATCTGACCTTGATAGCTATACGGCAGACCGACGATAATCATGCCGAGGTGCAAAAGGTTGGTAATAATCGAGAACAGCGTTCCCTCTTGCCCGCCATGCTGGCTCGCCGTCGAGGTAAAGGCCGCGCCGATTTTGCCGTTCAGGGCGCCGCGCATCCATAGCGCACCGGTCTGGTCGAGAAATGCCGCCATCTGCGAGGCCATCCGTCCATAACGGGTCGGCACCCCGACGATGAGGGCGTCGTAGTTCTCCAAATCGTCGACGACGGCAATCGGCGCCACCTGATCCAGTTTGAAATGCGCGCTTTTGGCCACCGCCTCCGGGACGGTTTCAGGGACGCGCTTGATGTCGACTTGGGCCCCGCCGCTGCGTGCCCCCTCGGCAATTGCTTCGGCCATTTTCTCGATGTGGCCGTATGACGAGTAGTAGAGAACCAGAACTCTTGCCATGTAAATTTCCTTGTATGCGAGCTGTTAGTTTGCGGATGGTTCCATGATCGCGCTGACGGCAGCGGCATCCACATATTCATGGATTGTAGTGATCTGGCCGTTTTCGGTCATCATGAAAATAGCGACATGCAAAGTAAAAACCTCTCCGCTGTGCTTTGTAATGGTAAGATCATGCCGCTGAGCAAGACGTTCGCCGTCAGACACCCGCTCGATGACTTTGTATTGCAACTGTCCCAATTGGTGCACGGCTTGCAGAATCGCCAGACTTTCCGCCTTGCCTTTGACGGCATTGTCGCTGCTATGCCATACGCTCAGCCTCTCGCTGTACAAATCGGCCACGGCAGCGAGGTCGTTTTGTTCAATTGCGCGGAAAAAGCAGTCGGCAACTCGGCGGGCACTGGTATCCAAGGTATCCTCCATTAAAGACTGTTCGGCGGCGACCGCTGCCGCGTAGCCTGACCCGCGGCAGTCGCGCGTCGATCTCTCAATACACGCCGCTGGAGCTTGCCATTCGGAGTCCTCGGCAGCTCATCGACGAATTCGACCTGACGCGGATATTTATAAGGCGCAGTCAATGCCTTGGCGTGCGCTTGAAGTGCCATCGCCAAAGCCGCCGAGCCTACGTGACCTGCCCGCAACACGACGAAGGCTTTCACGATTTCGCCGCGCTCGATATCGGGTACTCCGACCACCGCGCATTCTTGGACCGCCGGGTGTTTTAGGAGCACGTCCTCCACCTCCACCGGACCGATCCGGTAGCCCGCGGAATTGATCAGATCGTCATCGCGGCCGGCAAACCATAAATAGCCCTCGGCATCGCGGCGTCCGCGGTCACCGGTCAGGTACCAGGGCCCTTCCGGTCCTTGGAGAATGCAGGCATGGGTGCGCTCCTCATCCTGCCAGTAGCCCAGCATCGACTGTGGGTTCGGCAATCGCAGCGCGATCACGCCTTCTTGGCCATCGGCGCAGCGATTGCCGCGTACATCCACGATGTCGACGTCGCATCCCGGAGCGGGGAGTCCCATGGAGCCGTATTTGATGGGCTCACCCGCAATATTGAGCGCCAACATCAGTGCTTCCGTCTGGCCGTAGGCTTCCGCAATCTTAAGCCCAGTCGCCCGCTCCCAACGCTCGGCGAGCGTTGGATTTACCGCCTCTCCGGCCGACACGGTACGGCGCAGCGCGCGCAGGTCGAATTGATCCAGTTTCTCCTCGAGCACCCGGAAGAATTCTGTTGCCGGTGCACAGAAGACGGTTATGCGATGCTTGGCGAGCATCTGCAGTCGTTGGGCGGGCACGAAGCGGCCGTCGAACAAGAAGGCACATGCCCCAAGACTCCACGGACCGAATAGAATACTGGTGCCCGCCTTGCTCCATCCCGTATCAGCGGTACACCAGATGCGATCGGCCGGGGATAGGTCCAGCCAGAATTTCGCAGATCCGCGCCAAGCGTAAAGGGCTCGAGCGGCGTGGACCACCCCCTTGGGGTGTCCCGTGGATCCGGACGTGTAGTACATCATCGCGGGTTCATTCGCAGCCACCGTTGCCGACTGGAACTGATCGTTTGCATCCTCGATCGTGCGCTCGAAATCATCCCAGCCGGGCGCGCCCCCGACCGCCAAGCGAGCCGGCAAATGCTCGGCCATCCCGGCAAGCTTCGGCACCTGCGGCGCGCAGCAGATTACGCCCCGGGCACCGGAATTTTCGATTCTGAAAGCGAGATCGTCGACACTCAGCATCTCTACACAGGGGATGGGCACTGCGCCGATCTTGAGCACAGCCACCATGCTGATCGGCCAGGCGGGAATTCGGGGCAGCAGGATAATGACCCTATCGCCGCGCGTGATGCCGCGCGCCTGCAGGGCGCCTGCCAGCCGGTCTGTGAGCCGGGCGATATCGGAGAAGCGATAGGCAGCGCTTTCACCCGCGTGGTTTTCCCAGATCAGAGCGGGCCCATCGGCTGCCTTCGCCCAATGGTCGACCACGTCGACGCCGAAATTAAAGAACTCCGGAATCTGCCACGTGAAGGTATCGCGCACGGCCGTGTAGCTCTGTGACGGCATGGTTAGCTCGCTGCCTTCTTGGTCGCCGCGTCGCGGATCCACCGCAGGGCGCGTTCGAACAGCATGATCATGCCGGCGTGCAACTGCTCGCCGGTCTCGTGCGGTGCCATACCGGCGCAGGCCCGCGCATAGGTCCCTTCGACAATAATCCCGAGCTTGTAACAGGCGAGAATTGCATACCAGCGAATGTCCGTGAGATCTCGTTCGGTGCGCTCGCGGTAATGCTCGATGAGCTCTTCGGCGCTGGGAAATCCGACCCACGGATCGATTGCGGCAATCGCGCCCGGCAGTGGCGCTGCGCCCTCGGGCCACGTTGCCAGAAGCCACGCGAGATCGATCAATGGATCACCGATGGTCGCCAGTTCCCAATCGACGATGGCCGCAAGCTCCGGGCCATCAAACCGATACATGACGTTGGCCATGTGATAATCGCCATGCATGATGCCCGGAGTGAAGCGTGCCGGTCGATTCGCCTCCAGCCAGTCCGCAACCTGTTCCACGCCCGGCATCCGTTGCGGGCCCGGCCAGCCAGCGAATTGATGATAGCCATTCAATTGCGCCCGCCAGCGTGCGACCTGCCGGTGAAGATAATTTTCAGGTCTGCCAAAATCCGCGAGGCCGGCGGCATGGTAATCGATGGCGCCCAGGGCGGCGATGCCCTCGACGAGGGCAAGTCCCATGCGGCGGCGGATCATCGGGTCTTGCGCATGCAAAGGCGGCAAACCTGCGGTGGGGTTGAAGCCATCGATGGGCTCCATGAGATAGAACGCGGTGCCGATCACGTTTTTTTCTGGACACCCACGAATCAACGCAGGGTGCGGAACGGCGCTGCCTGCGAGCGCCGCAAGCACGCGCATTTCGCGGCGCATCGTGTCGTCCGAATCTACCCGCGGATGCCGCGGCGGCCGACGCAAGACGAAGTTACGGCCCGCAAACTCGAATTTCAGTAAAATGTTCTGCGTTCCGCCGCCCAGCGACCGCGCCTTTTCGATTGCGCCCTTGCCGAGTCCCTGGGTATGCATCCAACGCGCTACCGCATCGATGTCGACCAGATCCTCCCAATCAGGCAACTTTGCTTGGAGGGTCGGTTGCTTCATGAGTGCCGTGCATCCTTCACAAACAAAGCGCGAATATGTCGGCGACATCCGCAAGCCCGCGAATCGGGCGCGGGTTGCTCATGACGACTGGATTCAGCACGGCCTGGGCCGCGAGCATCGGAATCATGGCCCTGTCGACACCGACCTCGCTAAGTCCACGCGGCATGCCGATCTCTTGCAGCAATGCCGCGACCGCATCGCTGGCAGAGCATCCCGGCACCCCCATGGCCGCCGCGATATCCTGTTGCAGAGCGGCCGTCGCCGGCTCGTTCCAGCGAAGCACGGCCGGCAGCATCACACAGGAGGTATAGCCGTGCGGCACACCGCACAGCGTGCCCAGGCAGTAGCCGATGCCATGGCTTGCGCCGAAGGGTACGCGGCCTAAGCTGGTCGCCGCGAGCCACACCGCCATTTGCAACGCATGCCTCGCGGCAAGGTCCGCCGGGTCGCGCTTCGAGCGCCGCAAAGCGCTCGAGAAGAGTTTGATGGCATGCAGAGCGGTTGCCTGGACGAGTGCGTTGGTCGTGGGTGCACAATAGCCTTCGATCGCATGATCGAGGGCGCGAATGCCGGTCGACAGCCACAGCCATTCGGGCGTGTGTTGGGTGATGGCAGGATCGAGTACGATGACGCGGGCGCACAGGTCCGGCCCGAAATACATATCCTTGGTTTTGCGCACGAGGTCGGTACCGCCGGCGAAGCTCGAGTATTCGCCGCCCGACAGGGTCGTCGGCACGACGAGTTGCCGCACAGTAGAGCCGGCCGTCACCGGTCTGCCGGCCAATGTCAGAAGCGCCTCGGCGGTACGCAGGTTTTGCGACAGGCAGAGTTGGACTAACTTGACGGTGTCGATGGGAGTGCCCCCGCCGATCGTCACGATGAGATCGGGCTGCGCGCCACGCACCGCCTCGGCGCAGGCGATGACGCTCTGCAGCGGCGTGTGTTCTTTGCAATCATCGAAAATCCCCGCCTCGCAGTTGCCAAGCGCCGAGCGTAGGCCGGCAATGATCTCGGTGTTGCGCGACAGGGTTTTGGAAGCGACGATGAACACGCGTCGTGCCTGGAGTCGGCGCACTTCACGCATCACCGCCTCGGCCGCCGGAACCCCCCAAGTCACCCGCTCAATGGGCACATAGTCGTAATTCAAGGGATGATCACTTGCGAAGACACGCAATTTTCATCTCGAAGGCCGCGCCACCGGCGGCTCGGTCACGCTCAAGGCGGCGCGGCACACCTCGTCCGGCGTTGCCAACATGCGGGCGTATTCCTCGGCTGGAAAGACCATCTCGGGCCGGCCGGTACCGGCGGGTGGCTGAGCGAGCGGCGATGCCGGACGCTCGAACCTCGGCGGTGACTTGAAGCGCGCGAGTTCGGCGGACGAAATACCGGCAAGCGCCACCACTTCGGGATCGATCCACTCCTCAGCCCCGATACCCCGCCCTTCGGAGGTGGCGACCTCGAGGGTCAAGTTTTCAGGACCCGCGAAATAAATGGACTTGCACATTCCGTGGTCGATTTCGCCGAATACATGCACGCCGCGCGAGCGAATGCGGTCGCGCATGGTCAACAGTTGCTCCACGGTGTCGACGTTGAACGCCAGATGCTGCAGGGTTCCCGGAGCGCTTGGTGAAGCACCGTTGGCGGCGTGTGTCCCGCCGATCTGCACCGGAATCCGCGCATTGGCTGGCATTGCGACAAAAGCGAGCGAGCATTGGTCATTGAGCCGCAGGAAACCGTGCCACGCGCCTTCGATGTTGTGCATGTGGTAAAGCGCAACCAGCTCCATGCCCAGCACGTCGGTAAAAAATTCGATTTGTTTCTTGATGTTCGCAGTACTGATGGCCAGATGATGAATGCCATTCGGCTTCGTCATAGCGATCCCCTCCATATGAAATGCTCACAGCTGCCGCAAAGCCCAGTCATGCACGACGCGCGAGTACTCTTCAGTGTGGAACAGCATCAACTGATGCGATCCTCCCTCGAGGCAGTAAAACTCCACCGGACCCGCTATCCCATCGGCCAGTGCCTTCATGACCTCCTTGGGGTGTATCGGATCTTTCTCGCCGCAGGAAACCAGAATCGGTTTCGTATTGCCGCTCGCCGGCACCTTCGGATCGAAGGTAAACAGAGTCGCCCAGGACGCCAAGTCGTAGGACCAGGTGTTCCAGGGGTCGAGCCGCTTTTGTTCCCCCGCCCCTGAATAGCCGTAATCCGTGTCGAAATTAATCAACAGATTCACATCGAGCCGCAGCGCTCGCCCATTCATGCTGAGCATTTTTTGCACCGGCTCGCTGCGCCAGATGGGGCTCAAGGAGCCGACTTGAGGGCCGGTGGGCACTGCGGGCGCGCCCATGAGAATCGCGCCGGTGATGGCCTGCGAATACAACGAACTGAACGCAGCGGCGACACCGAGGCTCGATCCCAATGCGAAGACGGGCAATCCCGTCGTTGCTTTGATGTGCTCTGCATAGGTCACGGTCGCCTCGCTCCATTCCGCGAGCGTCCACTGACCGCGCGGCCGATTCGTGGTCGATTGGCCATGCCCGGGCGCATCATAGGACCAGACGTCAACCCCCTTGGCGGCATGATGAGTGCAAAAGCGGTGATAAATGCCGCCGTGGCCGCCGAGACCGTGCGAGATCACGAGCGCGTACTGCGGGGACGGCCCCGTGAAACGATGGGCGAAGATCTCATCAACGATGTGAGTTTCGTAACGCAATGCAGCTCCTTCGAGTCAGATCGCCCCTCGGGTCACGGTCGACTGACTGACCGCCGGCCGCCAAAAGAATAGCGCACGTTCAATGTGAGGGTGCGGGGGCGGTTGTACACGCCCACCGTACCCGCCCCGATTGGGCTTCCGAAGGCCTGGACCTGATAGCGTGCATTGGTGAGATTCTCGCCGAGCAAAAACACTTCCAGCCCCGAGGCAGAAAAGTTCACGCCGACGCGCGCATCGACATCGGGGTGGGAGACAGCGACATTGTTGCCCGCGGCCAGGGAAGATTGCAGTAAGTAGTGCGTCGTGTACGCGTAGCTTGGTTCGACAAACAGCTTGGCGTCATCCGAGGGCAACCATTGGAACCGGCCGCCGATTACCCCGGAAAATCGCGGGGCACGCTGCATGTCCTCGCCGTCGGTCAGATTGGCGTGGTTTACCGCCGCCGATCCCCACAGCGAAAGCCAATTGGTCAACGCCACGCGGGAATCGAAATCCACGCCCTCGCTGGTCGCATTGATATTGCGCACGTTGAAGGACAAGGTCGCGGAGTTGAAAAAGCTATCTTGAAAATTCCGCATGCGCGTGTAATACACAGAACCGCTGACATAGCCCGCTCCGTCCAGAAATTTGAGCTTGGCGCCGATTTCTGCCGAGTCTGCCGTCATCGCCTCTACGACAAAAGGGGTCGGCTCGGTCTTCGCAAGCTCGACGGCGTTGTTGAATGCAGCGCTTTTCGTGCCTTGCGAAATAACGCCGTAGAGCAGCAGGTCATTGGTTGCCTGGTAGCTGAGATTCAGCGATTCGTCGGGCTTCACGGAATTAATCGTGGCGGCCAGCGGCGGGCCCACGGGCTTGAGGAAGGCAATGACGTTCGTCGGGGCGGTGCCGGAGACGGTGGTTCCTCCGGTGAAGTTCCCATGCCGCCTTTCGTCGACCAGGCGCACGCCCGCGGTCAGTGCGAGCTTGTCGGTCAAATGGTATCTGACTTGCCCAAAGGCTGAGCCGTCGAATGTTTGGGTTCTGATCAGAGTCGTCGACTGTCCGCCTAGGAAAAGCACGGGCGAGATGAAGAAGTTCTGGAAGGTATTTTGGCCGGCGAAATCATCCCTCTGATGGAATAAGAACACGCCGCCCATGTATTCGAAGCGCCCGCCGGTTGCCGAAGCGATGCGCAACTCCTCCGAGTATTGCTCGAACCTTTCGTGGAAGGTCTGATCGACGATCGGCAGTGGCGTGGCATCGGCGTCGAACTCGTTGTAAAACCTGAATTCGTTATACCCGGTGACGGAGGTCAGAGTCGCTGCGCCTAAATCATCGTTGACCGTCAGCGTGGCATCCCCGGTATGCACGGACGTGCCGATCCCGGGAAAGCCGAGCGGATCGAAGGGAGGAGCCGCGCCGTTGCCAACGGCGGTGTGATACGGGGCCGCGAGTGCTCCGGCGGGCACCCCGAGCAATGATGCGTATGCCGCTTGAGAGGGGCTCAGGGAAGT
>JALYIW010000037.1 GCA_030775625.1 Pseudomonadota bacterium
GTAGAGAAAAGACCAGAGAAGACATAATTGGTGGTGAGAGAGGGACTCGAACCCTCGACCTCGGCATTATGAGTGCCACGCTCTAACCAGCTGAGCTACCTCACCACGAAGAGCGCCGGATTCTCCGGAGCCGGTGCGCCCCTGTCAAGTCCAGATTTGCGGGGGCTGCCAGGAAAATCAACGGGTTAGCGTGATCTTGGTGCGTCGGCCCTACACGTTGAATCTGAAATGCATAACGTCCCCCTCTCGGACGAGGTATTCCTTTCCTTCCAGACGCAATTTGCCAGCTTCCTTGGCACCGGCCTCGCCCCTATTGGCGATGAAATCGTCATACGCGATCACTTCGGCGCGAATGAACCCATGTTCGAAGTCGGTGTGAATCACGCCGGCCGCCTGCGGCGCCGTTGCCCCCCGGTGCACCGTCCAGGCCCGCACCTCTTTGACGCCGGCCGTAAAATAGGTCTGCAGGCCCAAGAGCGCGTAGCCGCCGCGAATCACCCGATTCAAGCCCGGTTCATCCAGCTGCAATTCCTTGAGAAAATCCTCGCGATCCGCCTCATCGAGCTGCGAGATCTCTGCTTCGATCGCCGCACACACCGGTACGACCACGGCCCCCTCCGCCTTTGCCAGCTCGCGGACGCGATCGAGCAGCGGATTGTTGGCAAAACCGGTTTCATCGACATTGGCCACGTACATGATCGGCTTCTCCGTGAGCAGATGCATGTCGCGCAGTAGCAGCTTGTCATTCGCATCCAAGCCCATGGTGCGCACTGGCTTCGCCTCATTCAGCTGCTTGCGCACCCGTTCCAGCAGGTCGCGAATCCTGACGGCATCTTTGTCCGCCGTCTTGGCCGCTTTCACCGACTTCTGATGGGCCCGCTCGACGCTGTCGAGGTCCGCCAGCGCCAGTTCCGTATTGATGACCTCAATGTCGCTTGCCGGGTCGATCCTGCCGGCCACATGAATGATGTCCTCGTTCTCGAAGCACCGCACCACGTGCGCTATCGCATCGACTTCGCGGATGTGCTGCAGGAATTTGTTTCCCAACCCTTCGCCCTTCGAGGCGCCGGCCACCAATCCTGCGATGTCCACGAACTCCACCGTGGCCGGCAATATTCTTTCCGGGTGCACGATCGCCGCCAGTTTATCCAGACGTGGATCCGGCACCGGCACCACCCCGACATTCGGATCGATGGTGCAGAACGGATAATTTTCCGCGGCAATTTGCGCGCGCGTCAGCGCATTGAACAAAGTTGACTTGCCGACATTCGGCAAACCGACGATTCCGCAACGAATGGGCATTAAGTCTTTCCCGCGCGGCTGTGCAGCCGCGTCATGGCGCGTTCCGCGCCTTGTTCCAATAATAGTGGCAACGAATCGGCGGCCATGGTGACCGCTTCCGAAATCAAATCTTCCTCGGAGCGCGGCGCCCGGGTCAATACATAGTCGATGACTTCAGCTTTGTTGCCCGGATGGCCGATCCCCAAGCGCAATCGCCAAAATGTTTCGCCGATGTGGACAATAGTGTCGCGCAGACCGTTGTGGCCCCCGTGGCCTCCGCCCTGTTTCAACCGCACGCTGCCCACGGGCAAATCCAATTCGTCGTGGGCAACTAAAATCTCTTCTGGCGCCGTCTTGTAGAACTCGCTCAACTGGCGTACCGCCAGCCCGCTGCGATTCATGTACGTCGTCGGCTTCAATAAAATGATTTCCTGGCTGCTCAACGTGATGCGTGCGGTCTCACCCGAGTACTTGCGATAGTCGCGAAACTCGCCGCCGTGACGGCGCGCAAGCAGGTCTACGAACCAGAAACCCGCATTGTGGCGGGTCAACTGGTGTTCCGGACCTGGATTTCCCAAGCCGACTATGATGCGTAACGGTAAAGCAGCCATCTGGACACGCCACCCCAGTCACTTAAAAAAAGTAAGGGCCGCCCCAGGGACGGCCCCACTGATCTAAAACGCAGAAAAGCGCTATTTCTTAGCGTCTTTCTTCGCCGGTTCCTTTTTAGCTTCTTCTTTTTTCGCAGCCCCGGACGTCTTCGTCGCATCCGCGCCGGCCGCCGCCGCAGGTACCGCTGCCGCACCCTCCGCCGGCACTGCTCCAGCCACTGCCGCAGTCGCCTCCGGCTCTTCCGCGCGTGGGCTATGGATAGCCACGACCGCCGAGTCTTCTTTCGCGAGGTCAATCAAGGTGACGCCTTCGGGCAGCTTCAGCTGCGACAAATGGATGCTCTCGTTCAAAGACAGCCCGGAAATGTCCACCTCGATGAATTCCGGCAAGTCCTTCGGCAAGCAGGTGACTTCCGCCTCATTGCGCATATGTGAGACGATCCCACCCTGCGACTTGACGCCGGGCGAGACGGCCGCGCCCGTGAAATGCAGCGGAATGCTGATGCGGATCTTCTCGTTTTCCTCGACGCGCTGAAAATCGATGTGCATGATCGCGTTCTTGTACGGATGCCGCTGCACATCCTTCAGAATGGCGGCTTGCGTCTGCTGCCCCACCTTCAGGCTGAGAATCGTCGAATAAAAGCGCTCGTTCTCGAGCATGATCAAAAGCTTCTGATGGCTCAATGTCAAGGTACGCGCGTCAGCGTGCCCGCCATACAGAATTGCCGGTACTTTTCCTTCGTGACGCAGGCGGCGGCTCGCACCTTTGCCTTGCGTCTCGCGGAACTCGGCGACGAGTTCAAAAGAGGTTTTCATAATCTTCTCCAGTTACATCACACACTAAAGCGCCCGCGCATCGCGACCAATTGCGCGGTCACCGACCAATTCATTTCACCCATCAGGCGTACTAATCAATGTACAGCGAACTCACCGATTCCTCGTCGCTGATGCGACGGATCGTTTCGGCCAATAGTCCTGCCACGCTGAGCTGCCGTATGCGCTCGCAGACCGTTCCTTCCTTCGACAGGGGTATGGTGTCCGTCACCACCAATTCGTCCAGCACCGAACCCGAAATGCGGTCAATCGCCGCGCCCGACAAGACGGGATGCGTAATGTACGCGACGACCTTGGCGGCGCCCTCCTCTTTCAACGCCTGCGCCGCCTGACACAAGGTGCCCGCCGTATCCACCATGTCATCGATCAAAACGCAGGTCCTGCCCTCTACTTCGCCGATGATGTTCATCACCTTCGATTCATTCGGCCGTGGACGCCGTTTGTCGATGATCGCCAAATCGGCGTCGTCCAGACGCTTCGCAAGCGCCCGGGCGCGCACCACGCCGCCGACATCCGGCGACACCACGATCATGTTCGGATACTTCTGCTTCCAGGCATCTCCCAACAGTACCGGCGAGGCATACACATTATCCACCGGAATGTCGAAAAATCCCTGGATTTGATCGGCGTGCAAATCCACCGTCAGCAATCGATCGACGCCCGCACTCGCAATCATGTTCGCCACCAACTTGGCGGTGATGGCAACCCGCGTCGCCCGCGGCCTGCGATCCTGACGTCCGTAGCCGAAGTACGGCACCACCGCCGTGATTCGCTTGGCCGAAGCGCGTCGGCATGCATCCGTCATCATCAACAATTCCATCAAATTCTCTGCCGGCGGATTCGTCGGCTGCACAATGAACACGTCCCGCCCCCGCACGTTTTCCATCAATTCGACATTCACCTCACCGTCGCTGAACCGACCCACGTGAGCCCGGCCTAGAGGCACATGCAAGTGCCGGGTGATCTCTTGCGCGAGAGCGGGATTCGACTTGCCGGTGAACACGGCAATCGATAAGGAATTGAACTCATTGCTCTGCGACATGGGCACCGCTCGAATTGGCTGGGGTGGAAGGATTCGAACCTCCGAATGGCGGGATCAAAACCCGCTGCCTTACCACTTGGCGACACCCCAACTTGAAAAATCAATCGCAAATGCAACAGTCAGCGCCTTTCGTCGGCGAGCGTTCAGCCGGCCGACAACCTTTCAAGCAACGGAGAGTCGTTCAATCCGCGAACCAAAAACGCATCGAACGCGGGCGGCAGCATACGCACAATTTCGCGGCCGCGAGCCAACGATTCGACGCGCGCGAAAACGCACGCTCCCGTGCCCGTAAGTCGCGCACTGCCGAACGAATTTAACCAGTCGAGCGCCTGCGCCACCTCGGGGTATCTGCGCCGCACCACGTCTGAGCAATCATTGCCGCCACCGGACGCCAGGAAACCGTGAATTGTGATGGGCGCAGAATTCCTTGTCAATTCGGGGTCGCTGAACACATCGGCCGTGCTCACGAAGACATTTGGCTTGATAATCAAATAGTTAGCCTCTTCCGGCGCGTCCGGCGGGAAGAGCGGACACAGCTTTTCCCCCACCCCTTCCGCCCATGCCGCCCGTCCCCGCACGAAGACCGGCACGTCAGCGCCCAATTTCAACCCCAGAGCCGCCAGCTCCTCAACCGGCCGATACACCCCCCACAACCGGTTGAGGGCCACCAAACAGGTCGCCGCATCCGAACTGCCGCCGCCCAGTCCAGCACCCATCGGAATCCGTTTGACCAGATCGATATCCGCCCCCAACGCACATCCCGTGGCGCCCTTGAGCGCCCGCGCCGCGCGCACGCACAGATCCGATTCCTCCGCCACGCCCGCCGCACCCCGGGCCCGACGGATCTGGCCGTCCGCGCGCACCCCGATGTGAATGTCATCGCACAAGTCGACGAACTGAAAACACGTCTGCAGTTCGTGATACCCATCCGCACGCCGACCCAAGATGTGCAAGAACAAATTGAGCTTGGCCGGCGCGGGCCAGGGCGCATCCCCGCCCGCGGTCACGGTCACACCATTCACCCCC
>JALYIW010000038.1 GCA_030775625.1 Pseudomonadota bacterium
GTTCAAAGATCTGGAACAATCCCACCGGGCCGGCGCCGATGATGACCGCCTCGACCGGCGTGGGGACGGCTGCAGCCGCTTGAAGGTATTCCGGCATGTTAAGCATGATTCCGTGGTTTTTGCTGAAATCGCTGGCAAATTGTAGCTGAACGCGGCCACTGTGTAGCTATGGGGAGGAAGGGGCCTGGCCCCCCGGGGGGGAGCGAGCCTCGGCTGGCTGCATCAGCGAATTTTCTCAGCGAGATGTTTATTTGCGTAAGACCTTGCCGACCCCGCCGGAAACCAGCGCGGTCACGTCGAGCAGAGCGCCCGCCATGGCGAAGCCTGCCGGCGCCGCTAGATAGCGCGGACGCCATACGGGTGCGAATTTTTCCTTGTATTTGCGCAGGCCTTCGAAGTGATAGAACATCTCGCCGTAGCGCTGCACCATGCGGCCGAGCTTGTGCCAGGTCGGCGCGAGCGCGTGTTCTTCCAGTCCGGACAGGGGTGCCATCCCCAGATTGAACCACTGAAAGTTTTTCGCCTTCCCCCACAACATGCACTCGACCAATAGAAAATCGATGGCCCCTTTGGGCGCGCCCTCCCCATAGCGCATCAGATCCACCGACAATTCATTCGAGGCGGCGCGCCATAAATTGGCGAACGCGACGATCTTGCCTTCGCGGCGGACCACGGCACAGTCGAAATTCCGCAGATAAGTCGCGTCGAAATAGCCCAAAGAGAAACGTTTCTCGCCCGCCTTTTTTTCCGCCAGCCAGGCGTCGGAAACCCTCCGCAGCTGCGGCATGATGGCGGCGACGTCGGCACGACCGACGACCTCGAACAGCGCGCCATCGCGACCCGCACGGCGATGCGTCTGACGTAAGTCCGAGCGTCCAGGACCTTCCAAGGAAAAGGGTTCGAGCGCCACCCGAGCTTCCTCGCCGAGCTTGCTCAGGTTCAAGCCTAGATCGATATACAAGGGCAAATTCTCCGGCTTGACCTGATAGAAAACCGGCGACACCGCCATCCCGTCGCACATTTCAAGAAACCGCCACGCCAGCGGTTCGCGCAAAGCGGGGGCACCGACCGGATCTCCCATCGCCACCCAACTGCTGCCCGAGACCTGGTACATGATGAATGCAGTGCGATCCTGATTGAACAGAAGGCTTTTATCTCCCAGCAACGCCAGATTGGACGCCGCGTCGTCGCCGACGGCGATCAAAGCCGCGGCGCACTCGATCTCCGCCTCGGTGGGCGCTGACACCGGCCGAGTTTCGGGCCGCAACAGCCGCCAAAGACCGTACGCCGCCGCGATCATCACCGCCAGTAATGACGCGCGCAGACTGCGCGGGGCGGAGGCGTGAAAAGCGAATTGCCACCACAGCTCATTGCCATACGGCACATGCCGATAGACAAACACCACCAACCAGGCGGCGGTGCCGAGCACCAGCAACAGCGCGAAGACCCACGGGCCCGAATAGTGCTGCTCGATCAGAGAGCCGCGCCGCATGAAGCGCTCTCTCGCGGACACCAGCAGCACCACGACCACAGCGAGCACGACCGCTTCCTCGAAGTCGAATCCCTTGAGCAGCGACAAGAGAATTCCCGCGCACAACAGCCAGATCGTCAACCACCACGCCGTGTGCAGTCTCTTGTGCAGGCCCTGAGCGATGACCAGCAGAGCCACGCCGACGGCGCTTCCCAGCAGATGCGACAACTCAAGCACCGGCAGCGGCACGAAGTCTTGCAGCAACTCCAAGCGCTTGCCCAAGCCCGGCGTTGCGCCCGATATGAGCAGAACGGCACCCGCGATGAACACGCCAATCGCGATGACTTGCGGCGTCACTGCCGTCAGAAATGCCCGGCCCAGGCGCACCAGCCTCACAGCGGGCCCGCGATGGACCCACAGTTCGTGCACTCCCAACAAGATCAGCGCTACCCCAAAGGGCGCAAAATAATAAATAGCGCGATAGGCGACCAAAGCCCCCAGCAACCGATCCTGCGGGAGCCCCTGTAGTTGCAGCAGCAGGACGGTTTCGAAAACGCCGATGCCTCCCGGCACATTGCTAAGGGCGCCGGCGGCAACGGCGATCAAGTAGACGCCGGCGAAAGCCGCAAAACTGATGGCGACTTGGTGCGGCAACAGCACATAGAGAACGGCCGCGGCGCATAACAAATCCGCACAAGCCACCGCGATTTGCGCGAAAGCAATGCGCGCTCGCGGCACCGGGATTTCGATGCGTCCGAGCTTGATCGGCTTATGCCGAGTACAAACTAAATAGAGATAGGAACCCACGGCGGCGAGCAGGGCGAGGCCTGCCAACGCGGCAAGCGAAGCATGAACGTGCATCAGCGAACCGGACAGCCCGGCCTGCAGCAACAGCGATAGCCCGAGCAGCACGCCGGCACCCAAAAAAAACGTCAAGCTGCCAAACGCGATGATGGTGGCGATTTGTTTGGCGCCGAGGCCCAGCGCGGAGTAGGCCCGATAGCGAATCGCCCCGCCGCTCAGCGTGTTGAGTCCGACGTTGTGGCCGACGGCGTATCCCATGAATGAAATGAGGGCGATCCGCGGGTAGGGAACTCGGGCGCCGGCAAAATGCACCGCCAGGGCGTCGTATAGCGTCAGGAATCCGTATCCGGCCACGGTAAAGAACACCGCCCGCCAAATCTTAGTCGTGGGGATGGTCTCAACGTGGGCGAGAATATCGCGCCAATGATATTGACCGAGCAGGTGATGCAGCACAAACAACGCCACCCCGAACAGGGCAATTCCTAGGAGCGTCGTCCACGCGGGGACCCTGCGAGCTGTGACCGAGTGTGCCAAGTCAGGTATCGTATCAGGGTGTCCACCGACCGTGAGAAACTGCTAGGGTTGGTTTCTCGCTTCTGAAACGATCAAGGGGTTACGCACGCATGAGTACTGTCGCCGATGGCCGCCAGGCAACCATGGACTCGACGCAGTTATATCGCGAAGAGACCTTCACCGATCGCAAAGTCGGTACCATCCGGCGGCTGAGTCCTGTGGGCGCGGACGGCTCCGCGGATGCGGCCCGCCCGGTGTTATTTGTAGGACAGGCTCAGGTCATGACGTCCATGGGTGCCGTACCGATCAGCTTCGAATTGGATGCGCCGACATTGGACGTGGCGATCGATAAATTCGGCGAGGCCGCCGAACAAGCGGTTCAGCAAACCATGCGCGAATTGCAGGAAATGCGCCGTGAACAAGCCTCCTCGCTGGTCATTCCCGATGCCGCCGGCGGCTCATTGCCGAGTCCCAATGACCTGCTCGGTCGAGGAGGACGCCGCCGTTAGGCTCTAAGACTTCGCCTCCAACACATCCCAGCGCGCATAGGCCTTTTCCAATTCCACCGCCAAGGTCTGCAAACGCGTGAGGGTTGCGGCGGCCTGCAGCGGGTCTTGCTTGAATAAGGCCGGATCGCCCACCGTGACGGTGAGTTTTAATTGCTCGGCTTCGAGCCGCTGAATGTCCTCGGGCATGGCCTCGAGTTCGCGCTGTTCCTTGTAGGACAGACGGCGCGCCTTGACGGGCGTCTGCGCGCGGCCTGCAGCGGCAACCGGCGCCACCCTGCTCACTGCCGCCGCCTTGCTCTGGCGTAGCCAATCGCTGTACCCGCCCACGTACTCGTTTACCTGCCCGCTTTCGAATACCAGGGTGCTGGTCACCACATTGTCGAGAAACGCCCTGTCGTGGCTCACCAACAGCAAAGTTCCCGCGTAGTTCGCGACCATCTCCTCCAAGAGCTCCAGAGTATCGGCGTCGAGGTCGTTGGTGGGTTCGTCCATGATCAACAAATTACTCGGACGAGCGAACAGCCGCGCCAGCAGCAATCGATTGCGCTCGCCGCCCGACAGCATGCTGACCGGCGCACGCAATCGTTCCGGCGGAAACAGAAAATCCCGTAGGTAACCCGACACATGCCGCGCCTGTCCGTCGATGGTGACCGTGTCGCCGCTACCGCCGGTCACGTTGTCGGCGATGGATGCGTTCAGATCCAATTGCTGGCGCTGTTGGTCGAAATACGCGGGCATCAGACCAGTGCCGCGCTTAATTGTGCCCGACGTCGGCTCCAGATCGCCGACCAGCAGTTTGATGAGCGTGGTCTTGCCGCAACCATTCGCTCCGATGATGCCGATACGGTCCCCACGCATGATCCGCGCGGAGAAGTCGATGATCACCGGCGCGCCGCCGAAGCTGTGTGTGGCATGAATTGCTTCGAACACCAACTTGCCCGAGGGCGCGGCATCCTGTACGCGAATCTCCACCTGGCCGATCCGATCCCGCCGCTCGCTGCGCTGTATTCGTAGTTGCTGGAGCGCTCGAACGCGTCCCTCGTTGCGGGTGCGCCGCGCCTCGACGCCGCGGCGGATCCATACTTCTTCTTGTGCCAACTTCTTGTCGAACAATGCGGCGTGCGTGGCTTCGGTCTCGAGCGCGGCCCGTTTTTGTACCACGTACTCGTCATAGTTGCCGGGCCATACGCGCAGCTGACCGCGATCCAATTCGACGATGCGCGTCGCCAAACGCCGCACGAAGGCGCGATCATGGCTGATGAACAGCAGCGCGCCGTCGAATTCCATCATCATGTCCTCGAGCCAGGTAATGGCCTCGATATCCAGATGATTCGTCGGCTCGTCCAGCAACAACAAATCCGGCATGGCCACCAGTGCGCGGCCCAACATCACGCGTCGACGCCAACCGCCGGACAAGGAACTCATGGCTGCGTCGCGATCGAGTTCCAATCGCGAAATGACTTGATCGACTTGCAGCTCCGCCTGCCAATCGCCATCGAATCCGCCGCGTTCGGCGCCGCCCATCACCACCTCGTAAACCGATGCGTCATTTCCGCAGGACACCTCTTGAGCGAGACTCGCCACTCGCGCGCCGGGTCGCACCCAGACCTCGCCGCTGTCCGGCACGATCTGCCGGGTGATCAACTGCATTAGGGAAGATTTACCTTCGCCGTTGCGGCCGAGCAAGCAGAGCCGTTCGCCCTTGCGGATCTGCAAAGCGGCGTTGTCCAACAGGGGTTTGAGTCCGAAGCTCAGGAAGACTTTGTCGAGGCGTGCGATCGGCATGAGGCGCGTATACTAACGCACCGTAACCCTGCCATTCACGTTCTCGGCGAAAAGCGCGTAAAGTTATCGTCTGATCAAGTGAGTGAGCGACAACTACCATGGGTGTTGCGGCCGCCACTTCTGCAAATACGACGGAAGCTGTCATCGCCTTTTACAAAATGAATCGTGTGAATATTCTGGGTGAAGCGCTGGGTGGGCTCGGCCGCTGGTACGTTGCACTCCCGCCGTTTATGATCATCGGTTTCTTGGCAGCCTTGTTTTTTCTGACCGGTGCCGGAGAGCAGAGGCTGCAAACCGCCAGCGAACTGCTGCAGAAATCCGCTGAACGCGAACACGTCATCGATCAATTGCAAAACTCCATTTTCCGATCGGTCGGTGCCGAGCGCAGCTTCTTGCTGACCGGAGATCACAAATTTCTGGATGCCTACAACGAGACGATTGCCGAAGTAGAACCCCGTCTGGAACGCTTGCGGGTGGCATACGCAGGATCCGCTTCCCACTTGGCGACGGTGCGTTCGCTGCATGTGTTGATCGGCAAGCGGCTCGTGGACCTTACCATGGTCATCGCCATCCAAAAAGCGCAGGGAACGGCCGCTGCGGTTGCCTTGGTCAAGACCAGCGTCGGCTCCAACACCGGAGATGCCATCAACGACGTTCTCGATCAATTGCGCGAAAGCGAATCCGGTGAGCACACCGCGGCCGCCGAGCGCTGGGCCGGCGCGCTGGCCTTAAGCCGCTGGGTGGCCGTCGCCGGCACCATTTTCAATATTCTGCTGGTCGCGGTGGCGGCACGTCTGGTGTACATGGACATGCGTCGACGGACGCTGCTGACCGCGGAGCTGCGCGACCAGAAACTGCGTCTGGAGCGTGACGTAGAGGAGCGCACGCGCGAACTCGTCGAGCTATCCACCCATCTCCAAAATGTTGCGGAACGCGAGAAAGCCGCCCTGGCGCGTGAGCTACATGACGAACTTGGGGGCCTGTTGGTGGGCGCCCGCATGGATATTTCGTGGGTAGAGCAACATCTAGCCAAGAATGACCCCGATATGAAACAGCGGTTGAACCGCGTGCAGCAAAACCTTGCCGCCGGGGTCGACCTGAAGCGCCGCATCATTGAAGAACTGCGGCCGACGCTGTTGGACAATGTGGGCTTGTTCGCCGCCCTGCGCTGGCAACTCAAGGAAACCTGCCGCGCCGCCGGCCTCAAATGCACCGAATCTTATCCTGAGGAAGAACCGAAGTTCAACTCGGCAGCGGCCATCGCATTATTTCGTATCGCACAAGAGGCCTTCACCAACATCCTGAAGCACTCGGGCGCCAAATCGATGGATATCACATTGGCCATTGATGACGATGCCGTCGTCATGCGGATTTCGGACGATGGCCGCGGCATTCCCGCCGATGAATCGACCTCCATCGGCTCACATGGATTCGCTTCGATGCGCCATCGTGTGCGCGCCCTCGGCGGTCTGCTTGATGTCAAATGCCCGCCATCCGGGGGTGGTACCGCACTTCTCGTGCGAATCCCGGCCGGCAAAGCACTGTCGCCTTTTCTCGCACATCAATAGTTCAAACCCAGTCCCACATCGAAGCGATTGAAATCGCCGTTGAGGTCGAACCACTGATAATCCGCTTTGAACACCAAGTGAGGCGTTACGTAGAAATTTGCCCCCAGGCTCCAAACACGATCCTGAGTCCGAGGCCAGTAGCCATAGTCGCCCGGCGTCCCCGATAAAGGCACCAAACCCGTCGGTATCGCCGGACCCGGCGTGCCCGCATAGCGCGAACCCATGTCATAGCGCTCCCAGCGCACAAAGGGCGCGAGCCGATACTCATCGTGCTCCCAGAGCCCATACGCAGCTTGCGCGTAATACCCATAGAAATTGGACGGAATGGGATTGGGGGAGCCCGGGTTAGATGCATTCGTAGCAGCTAAATTGCTGATCGATCCATGCGCGTACAGGGCCGAGAGGTCGAACTTGGCCGGCGTCCAGCGCGCATGCGCCTCCCACAGCGTGACCCTGCTGTCCCCGAGGAGCGGCGCATTGGCCGGCGCTGCAACCGAGACCGCCTTACCCGTGCTGAGGGCGGCCCCGACCGACAATCCCGGCACGCCGTAATAACCTAACGCAAGGTATTGGCTCAAATTGTGGGCATTTGCCAGCGCCAATTCCTGATGCGTCGATCGCAGCGGCGCCGCGCCGCTGTTCTCCAGATCGAGCGCGGTGGAGTACAGGGGGAATTTAGGGGTGAAATCCCATTTGGAAAGGTCGAAGCCCGTGGTGATTCCGGCATTCCAATTAATTCCCGACTCGGTATCGCCATGCACATTGAAGCCGCCTTCACGCCAGGTGCTCGGGATGATCAGGGTCTCGACGAAATTGCGCTGCACGCCGTAAAAATTGGTCGGTTCGTGATGCTCGTTCAGCAGTCCGAAGGGCATCAGAAACAGTCCGGCGCGCAGAGTGAGCGCCTGGTTCAGCTGCCGATCCACATAGAATTGTTCGACTTCGAACTCACCCGCATCGGCGGCGGACGCAACCGCGTGCTCGACTTCGAATTCCGAATTAAATTCGGTGCGGCTATCGAACGCGTAGCCGATGCCGAATACCGCACGTGCAAGATCCGCCTGCGCCTTGCTGGGAGCGCGGCTCGGGCGGGAGTAGTACAGCTCGCCGTACCCCCACAGACGAACATTCGCAAACGCGGTGGCGGCAACCGGCGCTGCGTTGAACGTGGTCGGCCCGGGCACTACGGCATTTGCGGGCGTTTGCGTTGACGGCGATGGCATCGTGGGTTGCAACGCCACGGATTGCTGCGTCATCTGCCCTTCCAGTTGCCGCTGCTTTTCCAGAAGCGCTTGATTCTGGTCCCCCAAGCGCTTCACCTGCATCTCTACGGCTGCCAATTGCTGCTGCAGAGCCTGGATCTGCCGCTGCTCGGTGCTTTGTTTGCCGCCGGTGTCCGCCGCCCAAGCGGTGCCCGCCGTGTAGAGTACGACCGCTAAAAGAATGCCCGAGTGAGCGGCCGAATTACGAATCATGATGCGTCCTCACGGGTGTGAATGTCGGCGCTGTCAGCGAGGCGGCATTCAGCCGACGGCATCGCAGACACCTCTAACTACGGCGAGGCGGCCGCCAGATGTGAATGCTATGGCGAATGATTCTCATTTGCAAGTAGCAGCAGAGCCCATGGGCAACTACACTGCGATCGTGGCAGGAATGAGCTCATCGAGGGCCTCGCAATCACCGAACCGCACTGGCTGACCATCGCACGCGAATTGCGCGCTATGGCGCAAACGGGCTTGACGTTCGCATCGGACAGGTTCGATCGGCAGCGCTATGAACGGCTGCGCGAAGTGGCCGCATCCATGTTGGCGCGGGGAACTGGCGCCGACTACGACGCGGTGCACGGGATCTTTATCGAGGACACAGGTTACGCGACTCCCAAAGTCGACGTGCGCGGTGCCGCATTCTTGGACGGTCGAGTATTGCTGGTGCGTGAAATCAGTGACGGCAAATGGACATTGCCCGGGGGTTGGGCCGACGTCAATCAAACGCCTTCTCACTGTGTCGTCAGAGAATTCGCCGAAGAATCGGGATTCATCGCCAAAGCGTCGAAACTCGCGGCGGTGCACGACTACCAAACACGCAATCGGCCCGGGCACATGGACTCGATATACAAGTTGTTTTTCATCTGCGAAATCATCGGCGGCAGCGCCACCGCGAGCGACGAGACCAGCGAAGTCGCATTTTTTCCGCGTGACGACCTGCCGCCCCTGTCGCTCGGCCGCACCAGCGCCGCGCAGATCCATCGGATGTTCGAACACCACGAGCATCCGGAACTCGCGACCGACTTCGACTAAGCAGCAGGCTCGAAGCGCGGCCGGGCGAACTTAGGCGAGATTGTCGCGTCGACAGACCAGCAAAATCTCATCCACGGTATCAGTCAGGATCATTCCCTGCGAAACGTGCAATGGCGCCTGCATGCGCAATGCCACTTTCATGAACACCTTGTTGTACCACCACATGGCATGTTCGCGAAAATGCGTGAGCCACCACATGCCCAAGTCCAGCAATCGCGAGGAAGCGGGCTGCATTCCATACGCGGCCGTGCGTTCCACGATGAGATGGTGTTCCGCCAGTTTTTCGAGCAGGCGCCCCGGCTCGTACCGGCGTTTGTGACCGACGAAATCATCGAAGGTATTCCACCGCGACGGATGCAGTGGGGTCGAGAGGATCAGGGTTGCACCCGGCCGGGCAACGCGTGCAAGCTCCGACAGAGCTCCATCTTCATCATCCACATGTTCGATGATGTCGAGAGCGCATACCAGGTCGAAAGTCGCATCGGCGAACGGCAGCGACGTGACTTGGCTCAAGACCACATCCGCGCCGCGCGCCCGGAGTGCCGTCAGGGCAGGCGCGCTGATGTCGACGAACTGAGTACCCGCAATCGGCAGACGCGGCCGTAGACCGGGAGCCACTTCGAGCTGGCGGCCGGTTTTGGGCAACAGCGATTCCACGAGCGGCCAAGTATTGAAACGCTCGGCTTCGATGAGGTATGCGCCGGACCAGAGCAGGTCGTAGAAGCGTCGATTGTCGGCCAGAAGCTCGTCCGCGGTGCGCATCCGCGCAGGCTTTTCCGTAATCATTGCCCCACTGTAGCACTCACCCATTGCCGCTTCATGGCAACCGCTTGCGCAGGGCCCGGTAACGGTTATTCTCCCGGGGTGACCGACGAAATTCTGCTCGCGATCGACCAAGGAACGAGTTCCACACGCGCCATTGGCTTTTCGCCCCTGGGCACCGTGGTCGCAGTCGAACAACAACCCTTCGAACAGATTTATCCCGCGCCCGGCTGGGTCGAACACGACGCCGAAGTAATTTGGGCCACGGTCATTTCCACGGCTCGAGGAGTTTTGCGGCGCCTGCAGGAAACAGGACAGCCCGCCGCTGCCATCGGCATCACCAATCAGCGGGAAACCACCATCGTGTGGGATCGACGCACGGGCGCACCGATTCATAACGCCGTGGTTTGGCAGGATCGGCGCACGGCGGACCGATGCCGACAATTTGAGCGAGATCATGGCGATGCCGAGATGAGCCGCAAGACGGGGTTGCGGCTCGATCCGTATTTTTCCGCCACCAAAATCGCGTGGATCCTGGACTCCGTGCCGGGGGCACGGGCGGCGGCCAAGGCCGGTCATCTGGCATTCGGCACCGTTGATAGCTTTTTGATGTGGCGGCTGACCGGCGGTTGCGTACATCTCACCGACGCCACCAATGCGAGCCGCACCGCTCTTTATGACATCGCCAAGGGCCGCTGGGACCAAGCTCTGTGCGAAATGTTCGACGTCCCCATGAATTGCCTGCCGGAAGTACGCGACAGTGCGGGAATCTTCGGCATCACCGATAAAACGTCGACCGGATTCGCACTGCCCATTTGCGGAGTAGCCGGCGATCAACAGGCTGCGCTGGTTGGGCAGGCGTGCTTTACCGCCGGCGATGTGAAAGGTACCTATGGCACCGGTGCCTTTCTGATGCTGAATACGGCACACGAGCTGGTGCCCTCGAAGAATCGCTTGCTGAGCACCATTGCCTATCAACTGAAAGGCGAAGTGACGTACGCGTTGGAAGGCTCGATTCTGTCGGCGGGTGCTGCCATTCAATGGCTGCGGGATGGCCTTGGGCTCATATCTCAGGCTTCGGAAGTCGAATCACTGGCGGCCACGGTGCCGAGCAGCGGAGGAGTTTATCTTGTACCCGCGTTCACTGGGTTGGGCGCGCCCTACTGGGATCCCGACGCACGCGCGGCGATTGTCGGTCTTACGCGTGCATCGAGTCGCGGTCAAATCGCCAGGGCCACCGTGGATAGCGTCGCCTACCAGACATACGATTTGCTGGACGCCATGGCGGCCGACGGGCTGCCGCCCACCGCGCTCAAGGTCGACGGCGGCATGTCGCAAAACACTTTATTCATGCAGCGATTGGCGGACGTATTGGGTATCGCAATTGTAAGACCTGCAAATCCCGAGTCCACCGCCTTCGGCGCGGCGTGTCTGGCCGGACTCGGGTTCGGCACCTATCGCTCAGTGGCTGACATTGCCGCGTTGAGTCGGACGGACTCGCGTTTTGAACCCGGTTTGAACACTGCCGTTCGAGATGCGGAAATCTCCGGTTGGAGAGAGGCGTTACTGCGCGTGAGATCTTAAATACGGTTGGACCACAGCAGAGCGCACTTTCCGCTACGGTTGCGGTATCGTTTACTGCATATGAAACCACAGCACTATCGACGGGTACTTGCCATCGACATCGGCGGCAGCCACGTCAAGGCGCGTGTTTATGGCCGGAAAGAAACGCGCAAGTTCGATTCTGGACCCCACCTCACTCCGAACGTAATGGTGGCTCAGGTGCATCAATTGACCGGGGACTGGGTCTACGAAGCCGTTTCGATTGGATATCCCGGGGTAGTCATACACGGCAAGGTGATTGCCGAACCGCATCACCTTGGGCCCGGCTGGGTAGGGTTCGATTTTCGTAAGGCATTTGCCCGTCCGACCCACGTTCTGAACGACGCGGCCATGCAGGCGATCGGCAGTTACGAAGGCGGCCGCATGCTATTTCTGGGACTGGGGACCGGGCTCGGCTCCGCCATGATCGTTGACGGAATCGTTGCACCAATGGAACTCGCGCATCTGCCGTTCAAGAAAGGACGCAGCTATGAGGACTATGTTGGCGAGCGCGGCATGAAAAGACTCGGCCGAAAAAAATGGCGCGATAACGTTGCGGAAGTCGTGCATCAGCTGAAGTCCGTTCTCGAGGTCGACTATGTGGTCATCGGCGGCGGGAATGCGGGCAAGCTGAAGCAGCTGCCGCCCGACGCACGGCTCGGCAGCAACGACTTCGCCTTCGTCGGCGGATTCCGCATGTGGAGAGACGCCACCGATTCCCCCTCGCCCGGCAAAACCGGCCGGGGCCGAATAGTCGTTCCCTAGCAACGACATCCTAAGTAACGGCGCCAACGCGGGTTACCACCAGCGCTGAGTACGTGCGGCTGCAAATCTAGCTGTGACGGTGTTGGCACATTTCGTTGGCGTTCATTGCGTCCCCTTCCTTTGGTCTGCGGACTATGGACAATACGATATGATGATTGCTGCAAAAATATCGCCCCTATTTGGCGCAATGGGACCCTATGCGATTTAGACTAAAAGCGTTTGGCCTGCATCTGCTCTCGAGCGCGGTCGCGCTGTCTCTCATTCTAGGCTCGCTGTATTTTGGCTGGTATCGCTGGCCAGGCTGGCACTTAGCCGATGTCGCAAGAGTTGTCGTCGTCATGGCCGGAGTCGACGTCGTCGTCGGCCCGGTGTTGACGTTGACCATTGCGAATTCGAGCAAGCCGCGAAGCGAACTCGCGCGCGACATTGCCATCATCGTCACCATCCAGCTTTGCGCACTTCTATACGGCACCGTGTCCCTATGGAACGGTCGCCCGCTGTACTACGCCTTTTCCGAGAACGTTCTGCAGCTCGTGCAAGCGTATGACATTGACGCCGAGGAGAAGGGTCTCGCTGTTCGGCAAAATCCGGCGCTCGCACCCCATTGGTACAGTCTGCCGCGGTGGGTTTGGGCGCCGTTGCCGCAGAACTCAGAGGATCGCCAAAAGATCGTCAGCTCTGCAATCCAGGGCGGCGACGATGTCATCTCCATGCCGCGCTATTTCCAACCCTGGGGGCAAGGCCTTTCCTCGCTTCGCGCGCAATTGAAGACGGTTGACGGCGTCGGCTACTTCGGTCCACGGGAAAAAAACCTTCTCAGAGAACGCATGCAAGCGGCGGGGATTCGCGCCGATCAGCGCAATGCAATGCCGCTTACCGGACGCGGTCACCCGCTGTTGGCGGTGTTCGATCCCGCGACATTGAAAGTGCTGCACTTATTCACGCCGAGCTAAAACACTGGACCTGCGCATCCACATCGCCCGCTTGTAGGAATTACACTGGGAACGATGCCCGGCATTGCGAGTCCATGGTAAAGCGGCTTTTTGGCTAGGTATTTGAGCATGGACGAGTCGAATTCCTGGGGACCTCGGCGTTACCTAACCCTGCTGGGTGTGATCGCGCTGCATGCAGGGCTATTCTCCCTGCTGCTGAGGCCCGCGGTTCACACCCTCCCGATGCCGCCGGCGCAGGCCGTTGAACTGCTAATCTTAACCCCGGCTCACATTCCAAGAATAATCCCTGAAAATTCCCGTCCGAAACTTGTGAGCGGCATGGTGGCAATCGAACCACCACGGCTCGACTCGATGTACTCCCCTCCTGCATCGACCTCGGATGGACCCAGGTCAGAATCTGACGGCAAAGGGCGGGGGGTGGATTGGACCGCGGAAGCTCACCGTGCCCTGCAAGCGTTCGAGATACGCAACCACCAACCCGGTACAGGCATCCCGCTATCGAGTTCGCCCGCCGAACAGCACTGGTGGCCGCGAACTCGACACCACGCCGGCGATCAGTACAAGACCGCCAACGGCGACTGGATAGTGTGGATAAGCTCGAACTGCTACCAAGTAGCGAGTTCCGGGTCTCGCGGTAATGCGGCCGTTGAGACCCTACCGAATACCATTTGCTTGGGAGCACCGCAGCAGCCGCGCGCCGATTCGCTCGACTAGACCCGATCCGCCACCAGGCGCGTATCATGCATCATGGACGACAAACAATTGCGGGAAGAATTTGATACGGGGCTAAGGAAGATTCGTCACGAGATCAAAAGCCGTTTGGTACCGCATGGGCTCTTTGGTACCGTCACGAATGTTGATAGTGGTCCGGACGCTGCTGCGGTCCCCGAAGGCTCTCGAATCGAGATCCACGCAATGGGCAGAACGGTCGGACAGACCTTCGATCGCCAGCAAATCGAAGGATGTCGCCTTCGAGTGAGCGGCGCAGTTCTAGCCGGCATCATCGCCATGGTGGACGAAGTGTCGGCTTTACCGCATAGCGGTTAGGTGAGCGGTGGAAGTTCTCAGCCGCACGGAGAAACTTCTACCCAGTGCGCAATATTGCCGAGGCGCCGCGCCAGTTATCGGCGCCGTAGCCTGAACGTTCACAGGGTGCAGCGTTGCCACGTAGCGCCGTCGGCAATTCGGACCCATTGGCTATACATCTGTAGTTCGCCCTGCTCATTGTAATAGCGCACCTTCAGTGCCGCGCAGCCGCGCTCCCGGGACAACTCCAGCGACATTTCGCTTATAAAGAATCGGACACCGTCGTGGCCCAACCAGGCACGCCAGGTACCTCCCTCTCTTACGGCTTTGACGGCGAGTTTCTGCAATGCAGAAGGAAGATCGCAACGGTCCATGACTTGGGGCGCGCCCACAGGCACCCAGATCTGACTCATCACGAGCGAATCCAACAACAACGCGATTCCTGTCGGCTGCTGAAGTGTGCGGAGCTTAATCGTTTGCATGCGTTTCTTCCATTTTTGGCGGTTCGGGTCAGAGTGATGCTGTTCGTTGTTTATTGCAGCACGTCACGAGGATCTGCGACTCCGCTCGATTCTCAGCCACCTATGCCGAACCATCGCGCAGCTCCAGATAGGCAGTTCTCACGGTACTCGGCATCGTGCGGGCGACGACCGCGATTGACCGTGAACCGCATCATGTAACCCGGCGCGAAACTGGCTGAACGCTCACACATCCATGCCGTTCAGGGTATTGCCGGTGCTCTCTTGCGATGCTGGCGAAGCAATTGGCCTAGTAGTTCGCCGCTCTAGGCCGGATCAGCGGCCATGACAGTAAGGTCTGTTCTGGAGGGCTTCTTCGCAAACGTCCGCGATTGCCTACAGCGCGCATCGGCATGTAGCGACTTTACGGTCACGCCGGCTCGGCTGCAATGTAGGACTCTCATTGTTAGGAGGTTCCGCGCTCTTTCGAACATTTGGCGTGGCGGGTTAGCAAAGCGGTGCCTCATGAGACTGATCCAAATTCTATTGCCTTTGTACAGCAAAACGGGGCGGCGCCTTCCCCGGGCGTTGTTTCGTCGAACGGCGGATTCGCTCGCTAAGGAATTCGGAGGTGTTACCGCCTACACGCGCGCGCCGGCCCGTGGTCTTTGGCTCAAGGGCCGGCGAACCATCGACCACGATGACATCGTTATTTTCGAGATAATGCTCAAGACGGTGAGCGGTGCCGCTTGGAAGAGGCGCCGCCGATCGCTTGAGCGAGTGTTTGAACAAGACAAAATCGTTATACGGGCCCTGTCCTTTACAAGTCTCTAGGGGGATCACGGTGAACAATGTCAAAAAGGAAACCCTGGAAGAGGAAGTCGATCATATCGTCGAGGAGGGGCGCATGGTGCTCCCCGGCATTCAGGCCTTGTTCGGATTTCAGTTGATCGCCGTCTTTAACCAACGCTTCGCTGAGGTGCTCCCAGAGACGGCTCGAGTGCTGCATCTTGTTGCCCTCATGCTGGTCGCCGTCGCGATTGCACTCATCATGGCGCCGGCGGCGTACCACCGGCAAGCCGAACGCGGGACGGTATCGAAGTTTTTCGCGCATTACGCGTCACGCTTGATCGCCGTCGCGATGTTGCCCTTGCTGGTCGCGATATCGTTGGAAGTATCATTGGTGGCGTATGCGATCCTCGCACAGATCGGGTTGAGTGTGCTGTGCGGAACATCGTTGGCATTATTATTCCTTTGGCTGTGGTTTATTTTCCCTGCACTGCGTCGGCGCACGGCACGGCGAGCAATTCCATGACACAGCACGCGACCGAATGGCCTAAAGTACTATGGCTGGTGCGTCACGGAGAGAGTGCGGGCAATGTGGCCCGCGATGCGGCGTACGCGACCGGCGTCGCGCGGATCGAAATCGCGCAGCGGGACATGGACGTTCCTTTGAGCTCAAAAGGGCAGGAGCAAAGTTGCGCGTTGGCAGAGTGGTTCGCAAATCTCGATCCGGAGCAAAGGCCCGAGGCGATTCTTGTGTCACCCTATCGACGGGCGATCGCTACCGCCGAGGTGATCCGCGACCGCTGTAGCGAGTCGCAGCCGATCCCGCTGGTGATCGATGAGCGCTTACGTGAAAAGGAATTCGGCGCGCTCGACCGCTTGACCCAACTAGGCATCGCGCAACTCTTTCCGGAGCAAGCTGAACTCAGAAAACACGTCGGCAAATTCTACTATCGCCCGCCCGGAGGGGAGAGTTGGTGTGACGTGATCTTGCGACTCAGGAGCGCTCTGCATACCCTGAATTTGCATTATTCTGGCCGTCGAATTCTCGTGGTCAGTCATCAAGTGGTGGTGTTGTGCTTTCGGTATTTGCTTGAGAATCTGACTGAGGCGGGTCTGCTGGCAATCGACGCCCTCGGCGATGTGACCAATTGTTCCATCACGGACTATGCTTGCTCAAGCGCCGAGCGCGCAAACGCATTGACGTTACGCCGCTACAACTGGGTGGCACCATTGCAAGCTGCAGGCGCATCGATCACGGCCAAGCCGGATCCGAATGCGACGATCCGATGAATACCATTGCTGATATCGACCGAAGGGCGCTTCGCGCCCATCCACTGCCGACAATCGAAGGTGAAACAGACAAGGATTCCCGAGGACGGGTCTTCATTATCGCCGGGTCGCGGGTATCGCCCGGCGCGGCACTGTTGGCGGGTGTTGCCGCATTGCGGGGCGGTGCGGGCAAAGCTCTGATTGCAACCAGCCGCTCACTTGCGGTAGGCCTCGGTCTGACGGCGCCGGAGTTCGGGATCAGCGCCATGAAGGAAACAAGCGACGGCGAGCCTGCTGCGGCGGATCCCCAAGTTGCGGCGGGCGTGAAGCGCTGCGACGCGGTACTCGTCGGGCCAGGACTCATGAATGAGGCCAATGCGAAGGCGCTTGCGCTGCGCGTTTTTACAGTGACTAAGGTGCCGGTAGTGCTGGACGCCGCGGCGGTCACCGGATTCGCCGGGGCGTTCGGTGCATTTAAACGTTGCCCGGTCCCGAGGATACTGACCCCACATGCCGGCGAGATGGCGACGCTCATGGGATCTTCTAAGGCAGAAGTAGTGAAAGCTCCGCAGCCGGCCGCGCTCAAGATGGCACGCGAGCTAAAAGGTATCGTCGTCCTGAAGGGCGCCGTGACCTACGTTGCAACCCCGACGGGCCACTTATGGCGCCATGTGGGCGGCGTTTGTGGGCTCGCGACCGCGGGTTCAGGCGATAGTCTCGCCGGGCTTATGACTGCATTGCTCGCGCGCGGGGCTTCACCGCTTGCGGCCTCGTTGTGGAGCGTGTTCGTGCATGCGAGAGCAGGTGCAGCTTTGACCGGTACAGTCGGACCCGTCGGATTTCTGGCACGCGAAATACCCGCCCTGTTCCCGGCATTACTTCGCGACCTGTCAAAATCCCGTGGGCGCGATTCAGCATAGCGTTCCCTTCCAGCTCGTTTTGTTGGCGATGCGTGAGTGCGGGGACGGTTCGAACCCTCTATTTGCTGCGTCACGCGACCATGCCAGCACCGATGGGCGCCGCGACGCGGCTTTTCTAGCCTTGAAAAACGATGCTTGTGGTAGGATGCGGCCCGGTTAGGCCCATCGGCACCGCGACTGCCCGCTCGTTGCGGGGTCGAAGCATGTGCCCAAGCCGTTGATTCAGTGATGGAAGGGATAAGGTTTCCATATAGAACAGTAGGTTACTGATCTGCGGAACCGCCATCGAGGGTTCCGTCTATCCCTCCCTCTCGCCATCATTCGCGGTCGATGTATGCAGCGCGCCCGTAGCTCAGTTGGATAGAGCGCCTGGCTACGAACCAGGAGGCCGGGAGTTCGAATCTCTCCGGGCGCACCACCATATTTTTCCCCGTGAACCGCCAGTGGATCAAGACAGCCTGCTGCGTTGATTCGAACTCCCGGCAGACAAAAAGCCGAGTTCGACAAACGCCACAGGCGAAGTTGGACGACGCCGCGAAGCGGCGGCGGGCCGGAGCTTTGGCAAAGGCCGAGGGGTGTAGGCCCCGAGCAATCTCTGCGGCCGCACCATTCAATCCAGAACTTATAAAATCTCAATGCACCGACTGTAGCGCCAACGTAGCGGTCTCGATGCCGGCGCGCTGCTTCGCCAGGCCCCGGGCGGTGAAGCTTTGCTGGATGCGTCTCATGGAGCCGTATATCGCGTGACTCAGTATCGATAATCAGTCCAGTTTCGTTGTCTGCACGGCATTTTCGGTGTGCCTTCGTTTGGCAAACCGCTCCAGGCGCCTCTCGATGGGACCGCCAGCCACGAGGATCACGAAAGCAACCAGAAGCCCGCAACCCACCAATCGATACAGGCCAAGACCGCTCGCGATCCCGAGCCCCGCCGTTAGCCAGATGGATGCGGCGGTCGTGAGGCCGGCGACACGCATCGAAGTTGCGGGATGCAGGATCACGCCGGCGCCAAGAAATCCAATTCCCGTAAGCACCCCTTGCATGATTCGGCTCACCGCATTGGGATCCGATCCAGACTCCACGGCAATCATGGCGACAATCGCCGATCCGACGCTGACCATCGAGATCGTGCGAAATCCTGCCGACTTATGGTGCAGATCGCGATTGATGCCGATGACGGCGCCACAAGCACTCGCCATCAGCAAACGATAGAAGACTTCTGCGGTTGTCATGAAACACTCTTTGCATCGACAACGCCCGATCGTGGCAACTCGCGGGCCGGACGGTGATCATGCGTTGTCATGCAGGGCTAATCAATCTGCGAGCATATCGCGCCCCCTGGCGAGACCGCCTGCTGAAGTCCCACAATAGCGGTGGCACTGACAACCCAAGACTCCGATAATCGGGGGGCGAGGCAACCATGGACACCAAGCTGCAGCCCACCCTGAAACCGGTCTTGATCGCCACGCTTCGACCGACGCAAATCACCGTAGGCCTGCGGGAAGTCGCGGAGCGCCGGCGTCACTGGCGGAGGAAGCGAGGCAAGAGCGCCGCGAAATTCCTGGGCAAACATATGATCCCGGTCGTTTTAGGGCCGGGAGAGCATCATTACCTGATCGACAATCATCATCTTGCGCGGGCCCTCTACGATGAGGGAGTGAAAAGCGTTCTGACGACGGTTGTCGCTGATCTGCGGCGCCTCGACGCTGCGGCTTTCTGGTTCGTCATGGACAATCGCGGCTGGCTACATCCGTTCGACGAACGCGGTCGCCGGCTCTCCCACACCGAACTCGCGAATACGGTCGGGGGCCTGCGCGACGATCCGTTCCGATCCCTCGCGGGCGAACTGCGGCGTGCAGGGGGCTTCGCGAAGGAAACGATGCCTTTCGCTGAATTCCTTTGGGCCGACTTTCTGCGCCGCCGCATGAAGCGAAAATTGGTTCTGAAGAACTTCAACCTGGCGCTGAAGGAAGCTCTGACCCTTGCTAAAAGCGATGTTGCCGACTATCTTCCGGGCTGGTGCGGGCCGGCCGCGTGACCGGCATCCCCATCGATCACACCTGGCTTGCGGCTGTCGCAATACCCCGGCCCCCCTCGTGAACGTGGCTCCGGTGGCCATCGCGGTCAATCTGGCTTTGGAGTCTTTGGTTGCGTATGAACGCACGTCCCGATTAAGTAACGCGGAGCGTGACGACCGATCATTCAAATAGATCGGCTGCCAGGACGAAATCGGAAATCGACAGCCCGTGCGCGATTCCATGCTTCGATATCGCCCCCCGCATTCCAAAAACCTTTGTTCTGGATTTACTTCGTAAGCCGATCCGTAGGCATCTCTAGGGTGACGACCACACCTTCTTTAAGCCAATCGCATGAAATCATGCCGCCCAGCTGGACGGACATGCCACGGTTGATCAATTTGCTCCCGTAGCCCCCTTGACCGGATGGAGTAGACACCGGTGGGCCGCCGCGTTCGGTCCATACAATTGAAACTTCAGTTTCATGAGGGGCGCACGATACGTCTAGTGTGCCGGTATCAGATGAAAGAGCGCCATATTTGAGCGAGTTGGTCGCCAGCTCGTGAATGACAAGGGCCAGCGTTGTCGCCGCGCCCTCTCCAACACCAATTCTCGGCACAGAAACGCGTATGCGGCCGCTGAAAGCTCCCATATCGTCGTAGGGTGAAAGCAGGACCGTTATCAGGTCGCCGAGCAGCGCATCCCCTCCCCCGCTACCGGGAAGAGGTCGCACAAGATCATGAGCGCGTCCCAGAGCCGTCAGCCGATGCGTAAGTTCCCTCGCCATTTCGGCACTTGTTTGGGTCGATCGGGACGTGATAGCAGTAAGTCCCGAAGCAATGGCGAGGAGATTCTTAACACGATGGCTCATTTCCCCAGCAAGTAGCTCGTTTGCTTCCTCAGCCTGCTTTCGACCCGTGACGTCCAGGAAGATTCCAAACATTATCCGCCCGACAATACCTTCATCATTTCCTTGACCGCGCGCGGATATCCATCGAACTTCTGCGCCTACCATGATGCGAAAGTCTATTTCATAGGGGCCCTGAATGGCCCGGGTCGCCGCGAACGCGGCCTTTACCGTGTCGCGATCAGCGGGATGAATATGGGCAGATAAGTCATCGAATGTGACAAATTCACTTTTCGGGACGCCCCATAGATCAAAAGCGAGTTCGTCCATGGAGAATTTGTTGGTGTCAACGTTCCAAGACCAAAGGGCGACACCAGCAGCTTCAACGGCAAGCCGTAAATGATTGGCGCTCCATATTTGGAACATCGCTTTCCCGGACTCCCTAGCATCGAGTGCCATCTTCCCTCTCGCTAACGTGACAAAAAAAATATGCTGCGCCCGCTAGCAAAATTTGTCGAATCAAAAAAACGTCGAGGGCGGCTTCAGCGGCGAGTAAGAAGCTTCATCGGCACCAAACGTCTTGTTCCGTTTTTGGCGTAAATGCGAAGTGCCGCGAGATCCGTTATACGTCCGTAGTCGTGAGATGTTCGAAGCAGGAAAATGTCGGAGTGTAGAGTAGACGTTGAGCGTTCGATTTGGACGGCACGGCAAAGGGCGCTCGTCGGCCGGTCAGAATGCTCGCCACCATTTCGAGCGCAAATCGGCCCCTGGCGACGTTCGCAGCCTATTCTGGATGGCGGAGAAGGCGAGGCGAATTTACCCGCCATTTGGCGGAGAGGGAGGGATTCGAACCCTCGAAGGGCTTTTGACCCTTACGCCCTTAGCAGGGGCGCGCCTTCGACCACTCGGCCACCTCTCCCGTCAGGCATGAGCCCTTCCGCGGAGCGCGGGATGATACCCGTCCGGAGCGGTCCAGGTAAAGTCAGCGAGGGTCTTTAAAAGGCTTCCGTTCAGGCGTCGTCGATAATCTTGGCGACGGGCGACCCGGGGCTTGGATCGTGATCTTCCTCGCGTTTGATGCGTTCGTAGATCTCTTCCCGATGCACGGCCACATCTTTAGGGGCATTGACGCCGATCCTGACTTGATTGCCCTTTACGCCCAATACCGTCACCGTGACTTCGTTGCCGATCATCACGGTCTCGCCGACGCGTCTAGTCAATATCAACATAATCAGCTCCTGGCTTCCGTGGCCTTGCGCATCGCAATCGACTTCAGTGAGGCGGCCGAACTCGGGTAGTGAACCGCCGCGCCGATCATAAAAGCACTGCGACGCAGAATACAAGAGTACCGACTGCAATAGTTGGGTCTTGCTCGCAGATCCAACGGTTCATTCAACTGTCCAGGCGGCTACGAACCAGCGCCTCCACACCCGCCAGCGCAGCGGCCAAATTTTCCGGTTGAGTGCCGCCCGCTTGTGCGAAATCGGCACGTCCGCCGCCCCGCCCACCTACCTGTGCCGCAACGGCACCGGCTATATCTCCTGCCTGCATCCGCGTCAGCAAATCGGCAGACACCCCGGCCGCCAATACCACTTTACCTTCCTGCACGGAGGCAAAGACGATGACGCAAGACCCCAACTTGCCCTTCATCCGGTCAATCGCGTCGCGCAACGACTTGGCGTCGGCGCCGTCGATTTGAGCGGCCAAAACCTTGATTCCGCCCACGTCCCGCGCCTGAGACGCCAAATCGCCGCCTTGGCCGGTCGCGAGCTTGGATCTTAGCTGTTGCACCTCTTTTTCGAGCTTGCGCGCTCGCTCGATGAGTTCGCGGACCTTCTCGTCGACATCGTCGCGGCTACCGCGAAGCATCACGCCAATATCGCGCAAGACTTGATCGGTATGAACCACCCACTCGTAAGCCGCGTGACCCGTTATCGCCTCGATTCTACGGATTCCGGCGGCCACTCCGGTTTCACTAATGATTTTCAGCAATCCGATATCGCCCGTTCTTTCGACGTGCGTGCCGCCGCAGAGTTCCATTGAAAAGTCACCCATCGTGAGAACCCGAACGTCGCTGTCATATTTTTCTCCGAATAAAGACATGGCACCGGCGGCCACAGCCTCTTCCAATGCCATCACCCGCGTTTCGGCCGGATCATTCCTGCGAATCGCCGAATTCGCCAGTTCCTCGATTTGCCGCAATTCACGGGACGTAACTGCCTGGCCATGCGAGAAATCGAAGCGCAAGCGATCCGCCGCAACCAACGACCCCTTCTGCTCCACGTGCGTGCCAAGAACTTTTCGTAAGGCAGCATGCAGCAGATGCGTTGCCGAATGATTGAGGGCAATGGCGGTGCGGCGTTTCTCATCGACTCGCGCTTCGACGCTATCGCCAACCCGTAATTCACCGCTGTCGAGCACTCCCACATGCGCAAAGGAGGCGCCGATCTTGCGCGTGTCCTGCACCGTGAAGCGTGCACCCGAGCCTAAGATGACACCGGCGTCACCAATCTGACCGCCGCTTTCAGCATAAAACGGCGTGTGATCGAGAACCACCTGGCCTTCTTGTCCCACCCTTAGTGCATCGACCACGGCGCCGTCGAAGATCAGAGTATTGACAATCGCCGTGTCGGATACTCGATCGTATCCGGAAAATTGCGTCTTCCCCGAAAGCTTCACCGAGTCGCGCAGATCCGCGCCAAACTTGCTGGCCGCTTTTGCACGCCCGCGCTGCACATTCATGGCCGCATCAAAGCCCGCCTGGTCGATGGTCAGACCGCGCTCACGCGCCACGTCGGCCGTTAAATCCAGAGGAAAACCGTATGTGTCGTACAGCCGAAAAGCGACCTCTCCGGGAATGACGGTGGATGTGAGCTTGGCGGTTTCTGCGTCCAGCAAGGCCATCCCGGTGGTCAATGTTTCGGCAAACCGGCTCTCCTCTTGCGCGAGCACTTGGGTGGCTCGCGTCTCCCCGCTCACCAACTCCGGATAATAAGAGCCCATCTCCCGCACCAGCGCCGGCACCAGCTTATGGAAAAACGCTCGGGTTTGACCCAATCGGTGGCCATGACGGATGGCGCGTCGGATGATGCGCCGCAGTACATAGCCCCGACCTTCGTTCGATGGCACTACCCCATCAACGATCAAAAAGGTACACGCGCGGATATGGTCGGCAATGACTTTCAGGCTGGACGATTCCAAGTCGCTGCTGGCGGTTACCTCCTCCGCCGCCAGGATCAGAGCTCTGAAGAGGTCGATGTCGTAGTTGCTGTGCACGCCTTGCATTGCCGCCGCGACTCGCTCCAGACCCATACCGGTGTCCACCGACGGTTTCGGCAGTGGCACCAACACGCCGTCCGATGAACGGTCGTATTGCATGAACACGAGATTCCAAATCTCGACAAAGCGATCGCCATCCTCCTCGGGAGAACCTGGAGGTCCTCCGGGAATCTCAGCACCATGATCGTAGAAGATCTCGGTACAAGGTCCGCACGGACCGGTGTCACCCATGGCCCAAAAATTCGATTTCTCGCCCATTCGCGTGCACCGGGTCGGATCGATGCCGATCTCCTCGGTCCAGATCCGCGCGGCTTCATCGTCCTCTTTGTAGACCGTCACCCACAGACGGTCCTTCGGAATTCCCAGAGTGCCCGTGATGAAATTCCATGCGAAGTGAATGGCTTCGCGTTTGAAATAATCGCCAAAGCTGAAATTACCCAGCATTTCGAAAAACGTATGGTGTCGCGCCGTATAGCCGACGTTTTCGAGGTCGTTGTGCTTACCGCCCGCGCGCACGCAACGCTGCGCGGTGGCTGCTCGAGAATAGTCGCGTACTTCCTTGCCGAGAAATAAGTCCTTGAACTGAACCATGCCGGCGTTGGTGAACAGCAGCGTGGGATCATTTCCGGGCACGAGAGAACTCGACGGCAGCACGGTGTGTCCGTTCTTGCGGAAGAACTCCAAGTAACTCGCTCGAATCTCCGAGCTGGTCATCGATTTCAATCTGGCGTCACGTTTCATATTTCTTCAGTGTCTGTATCAAGATCAATATCAAAGCCTAGAGCCGTTCGTATTTGAGCGCTCGTGAACCCCCGGTACCCTAGGAATTTCGCCTGCCGCTGCCGGTCAGCGTAATTGGTTGGCAGGTCTGCGCCAAATTTCCTTTGCCGCGCCTTGCGCAACTGCATAAGCCAGTCGGGAAATGCGTCGAGACACTCCTCGACCAGGGGCCCCTCGAGGCCCTTGCGACGCAATTCGGCACGCACGCGCAGCGGCCCTTGGCCGCGGGCCGCATGATATCCTACGAAATCTTGCGAGTAGCGCCGATCGTCGAGAAGTTTTTCGGCGAGCAACCGCTCTAGCAGTGGGTCGACGACCACCGCATCGTAACCCTTATTGAGCAGTTTACGGCGTAAATCCGCGGCTGCGTAATCTCGCCTCGCCAGCGCTTCGAGCGCCGCCACCCGAGCGCCGCGCGCATCCAGGGGCTTTGATTCTTGCCGAGCCAGGGGGTTAGGCCTCTTTGACGTCCCCGCCCTTGTTCATGGTTGCTTTTTCCGGAATCAACTTGGCGCGAACCTGGGTTTCGATGTCCTTGGAAATCTCCGGATGCTGCTGCAAAAAGGTTCGCGCATTGTCCTTGCCCTGTCCGATACGCTCGCCTTTATAGCTATACCAAGAGCCGGATTTTTCGATCATATTATGCAACACGCCCAATTCGATGAGTTCGCCTTCCTTGGAAATTCCGGTGCCGTACATGATCTCGAACTCGGCTTCACGAAACGGCGGTGCCACTTTGTTCTTGACGACCTTGACCCTCGTCATCGAGCCGACCACTTCGTCGCCATTCTTGATCGCGCCGATGCGTCGAATGTCCATGCGCACCGATGAATAGAACTTCAGCGCGTTGCCGCCGGTAGTGGTTTCCGGATTGCCGAACATGACGCCGATTTTCATGCGTATTTGGTTGATGAAAATCACGATGGTATTCGAGCGCTTTATGTTGCCTGTTAGCTTGCGCAGGGCTTGCGACATCAGACGGGCCTGCAAGCCCATGTGCTGATCACCCATTTCGCCTTCGATTTCAGCCTTCGGAGTCAGCGCGGCTACCGAGTCGACCACCACCACATCCACGGCGCCGGAGCGCACCAACATGTCGGTGATTTCGAGCGCCTGTTCGCCCGTGTCCGGTTGCGACACCAACAAGTCGTTGACTTTGACGCCGAGTTTCTCGGCATAGACTGGATCGAGCGCATGTTCGGCATCGACAAACGCAGCCGTGCCGCCATTAGCCTGGGCCGAAGCGATGATCGCCAACGTCAGCGTGGTCTTGCCGGACGACTCAGGCCCGAAGATTTCGATGACACGGCCGCGCGGAATGCCGCCGACGCCAAGCGCGATGTCGAGGCCCAAGGAGCCCGTGGAGATGGACTCCACTTCGTAAGTGGCGGCAGCATCGCCCAAACGCATGACCGAGCCTTTTCCAAACTGCTTTTCGATCTGACTCAACGCGGCAGCGAGAGCTTTTTTACGATTATCTTCCATTAGATTTCCTCGACGAGATGTGAGGCTATTATTTCATATTCAGTGCCGAGCGCTCGTCTGATATGCAATGAAATTGCAGAGATTTCTAAATGTTCCGCATCTCATACAGTACTGACCGGGTGTCGACTACTGTATAAACCTGGCGAGGCGCTCGCATGGGAACGCGAGTCAGCAGGCCTTGTAGCGCCACCTGCACCGTCTTGCGCCTGACCGTATCGCGGTCGCCGCGAAATTTCTTGCGTAGGGCGCGAACTCGGATTGTACTCCCGCGCCTTTGGGCCCACGCCAGCCAAACCGTTCCCACTGGTTTTCCAGGAACAGCGCCGGCTGGACCCGCGATACCGGTCACGGCCACCGCGACTTGGGCGCGCGCGCGCTTGATGGCGCCGATCGCCATTGCCCGGGCTATCGGTTCGCTGACGGCTCCTTCACGTTGCAAGATAGACCGCGGTATTCCCAGCCGGCGCACCTTGGACTCATTGCTGTAAGTGACGAAGCCCTCCAAGAACCACTGGGAACTACCAGCGATATCCGTCAAAGCCTTCGCAATAAAACCCCCGGTGCAGGACTCAGCGGTCGCCACGCTACATTGAGTTGCCAAGAGTCGAATGCCGACGCGGGTGGCCAGGCGTCCGAGATCACGATCAAGAATTTTTTTCATCAAGACCGGCCTGAATGAGCTTATGAGAGAGGTTGAGAATTCGTGGAGGCCAAGCCCATCATTTGAACGAGGCGCTCCGCGACTTGGTTCTGCTCCTCGAAACTAAACACCGCGGCGACATAGCGATCTGGCCGCAAGAGCACGATTTTTCCTGGCTGCAGGGCAAACAGACTTGACAGGCCATCGTCGATGTCCTGAACAGCGATGATTGTGGCATGGCTCGGGCCGACTGGGATGTCCTTAGGAGCAATATAGATGCGGCGCGCATCCAGGATCATCCAGAGGGGATGGGACAGGCAGGCAAGGCTTCGGGTGCCCCCGAGTTGAATCAAACAAAAATTGGGCCCGATCAGGTCATCGAGAAGGTTAATGCGGCCATCGGAGGATTGCACCCGCGGCTGCGGGAACATTGTTCCTGCCAGCGAGTCACCGTGTTTTCGGATGACAATGCCGTCTTTAAAACGCGGCTTTGGCTTGAAGCGCATCTGCATCAAATAGGATCGAAGTGGCGGAATGCAGCACGCCATCGTTAACAGGGCGCTCGTCAGCACCGCACGGATCTTAGAGGCTGGCGCCATGACAATACCCAGATTCAGCGCCAACCTGATGAGCGCCCAGGCGTGGTCGCGGCGCTCCACCTCGTAGGTGTCGAGAAGCTCTTTGCCACAGCGGCCGTTTATCACGGCCGCCAGTTTCCAACCCAGATTGTGTGCATCGCGGATGCCGCTATTCATTCCTTGACCCGCATAGGGCGGTGTGAGGTGAGCGGCGTCACCGGCGATGAAGACTCTCCCGGCACGCCACCGATCTGCGACCCGAGCGTGGAAAGGATAAACGGTTTTGCGGACGACATTTGTCGGTTTGTCACCGCGAAATGGGCGCAGCAAATCACGCAATACTTCCGGCTCAAGCATGGCGCTTTCCGATTCATAGGGCTTCAGCATGAATTCGAATCGGCGAGTCCTATGCGGCCCCGGTACTTCGACGATGGGTCGCCGCGGATCACAATAAACACGTGTCTGCCAAAACGTGTCGTCATCCTCCTCGGTGTCAACGATGAGCCAGCGGGATTGGAAACTCGTACCTCGCAAGGCCGCGCCTATCGCCTTCCGCACCATGCTTCGCCCGCCGTCTGAACCGATCAGATAGGACGCTTCCAGGGTCTGATGGTCGCCGTTGGGGCGGCGGATCTGCGCGCGGACGCCAGCGTCATTCTGCTGGAAGTCGAGGAGTTCGCACCCGAAAAGAATCTGCACGCACGCGTAACGGCGCAGCCCCAGAAGCAATGTCCTTTCGAACAACGGCTGGCGAAAAGCATTTCGCTTGGGAAAACCATATTGCTTCACCGTCGGTTCAACTTTTGCGAAGCAGCGTCCGCCAGGCCGCGTGTAATAGTGAACGCCATATCCAGGCACGATGTCTTCGAGCGCCTGCTCATGCAAATTAACGGATTGAACGGTGCGCAGCGACTCATCGTCGATGGACACGGCGCGCGGCTCATCGACCGTAGAGAGCCGACGCTCGATTAGAATCGTAGGCACGCCGGCTTGGCCCAAAATGTTCGTGAGAGTGAGCCCAGTGGGACCTGCGCCCACGACGAGCGCAGATGCGCTCATCAAGACCGGTGCACGGCGAGCGGCGCTGACCTGGGCATGGCCATATAATCTATCAGCACGTATACTCCCGCGTCTAAACGCCTATTTCTCAACTAATGATAAACTTGATTTACCACTATCGCAACCCATGGCAGCTGTGCAGTGCCAAAGGCCGCCATGACGACGTCTGACAAGCTTTTGTCCGTTCTTAAACTTTTCACCTTGGAAGCGCCAAACTGGTCCGTCGCGGAGGCTGCACAGTCGCTCGACCTGCCGTTGAGCACCACGTACCGATTCTTCCGTAGCTTAGCCAAGGCAGGTTTGATCAGCGGATTCGAAAACGGCCGATATCTCTTAGGCCCGACTATCAGCAGGCTGGATCGGCAGCTGCGCCTCACCGACCCACTCCTCAACGCTGCCCGCCCCAAGCTGCAGCGGATCGCCCGGGCGCGCCCTGGCCGAGTCATCGCCTTTATATGCCGGTTGTTCGGCACGGAAGTTATTTGTGTCCATCAGGAATATGACGACAGCCGCCCCTTCGCGATCGGCTACGAGCGTGGTAGGCCCATGTCGTTATACCGAGGCTCGGCTTCCAAAGTCGTTCTCGCCCACCTTCCACCCAGGCAACTTCGCGTGCTCTACGAACGGGCCCCGGCTGAGTTCGCCGCCGCGGAGTTGGGGATCTCATGGAAAGAAGCGAAACTTAGCCTTCAAGCCATTCGTACCGCGGGCCATTGCGTCACCACGGGCGATGTCGATCCCGGAATGCGCGGAGTTTCGGTAGCGCTTTTCTCGCACGAGCGCAAAATCATAGGCAGTCTCAATGTGGCAGGCCGGCGCGGGGCAATACCCGACGGCAGCCTGAAAACCATCCTGCGGGATCTACGCAGTGCAGCCTCGCAGATCGAGAGGCGGCTGCACCGGCACGCTGCCGGCAATTCGGCGCGGCATTTGCGTTAATTCCCGGACGGTTAGCTCGTCAGCGTTCGAACCGCCGCCGAGGCGGCGGCGGCGCGATTTTCGACTCCAAGCTTCACGAACACCTGTTCGAGGTGCTTGTTCACCGTTCTTGGGCTGATGTTCAAGATTTCGCCGATGTCGCGATTCGGCTTACCGCGGCTCAGCCATAGAAGCACTTCCGCCTCACGCGAAGTGAGGGCATATACTCTTTGCAGCGCGGTTTGATCCCAGTCGGTGTTGGCGCTCTCCGTCAGCCGGAACAGCAATTCGTCCGGACCGAGGCTGCTCAGGAACGAACATTCGAGCCGCCGGCCCTCCACGACAAAGAGGCAGCGGGCCGCGACCCGGTTATCGTCGCGGCGCAACCTCAATAGTTGCTCGATGACTCCGGGCGGCAGACTGGGATCTGCGGTGCGCGCGGCCTGCGCGCCGCTGAGTAACTGCCGAGCCTTCGGCGTACACCACATCAAGCGGCCCTCGCGATCGGTTGCGATCAAAAACCGGCCGCTGGCATCGAGTGCCGCATGTGTCTCATACGCCGCGCGCGCATTGCCGAGATGCACACGGATCCGCGCGAGCAGCACATCCAGCACGATGGGCTTCGTCACATAGTCGACACCACCGCTTCCAAGGCCCTCGAGCACGTGTTCGGTCTCGGACAGACCGGTCATGAATATCACCGGCAGGTGCGACAAAAGCTTGTCGCGCTTGAGACGCTTGCAGGTCTCGAAGCCGCTGATGCCCGGCATCAGCGCATCCATCAACACCAAGTCCGGCGTGATTTGGTCCAACAGTTCCAGCGCCGCCTCGCCGTCGGTTGCGATCAACACCGTATAGCCGGCGTGATCGAGCGTGTTGGTCAGCAGACCAAGCGTGTCCGGGGTGTCGTCGACGACCAGGACCGTGTCGCGGCGAATGGCGAGTGAATCAGGCATCGACACGCATGGTCTCCAGTACGCTCATGTAGCGCTTCAGATCGAAATTCGCCACCAGTGTCCGCAGATTTGCCGCAAAGGCCTCGTTTGCCGGGTCCTCCAATTCGATTTCGCGCAGCTTCGCCTCGATCCCGCGCACATGGCCGATGCGCCCCAGGCGGTACAGGTCGTCCAGGTGATGCCGCGAGCGGCCGGCAGGATTGGCGGCGGCGTTGCGGCCCTGCGTAGGATCAGCGGCCGGCTCCGGCTGATAGATCCACTTGAGATTGAGCAGCGCACCGACTTGCTCAAGCAGCCGCTGCAGATGGATTGGTTTGGTGACGAAGGCATCGTGCGCTTGGCTGACCTTAGACGAATATTCATATGCATTTGCCGACACGATCATGATTTTCGTGCTCGCCAACCGGCTGCTCGCGCGCAGTTCCTGTGCGACGGTCCAGCCGGACATATCCGGCAGCGACAGGTCGATCATCGCCAGATTCGGCTGGCATTGGGCTGCGAGTTCGACGCAAGTCTTGCCGTCGCGCGCGACGAAGAGTGTAAAGCCCAGGGGACGCATCAGAACCTGCACCAATTCGAGGTGCAGCGGATCGTCGTCGGCCAGCAGGATTCTCTGCCGCGGCCCCATGTAGTCGGAGATCCGCCGCGTCTGCGACGGCTGAACAATTTCCTGGCGCACGTCCGAGAGCAGCAGCCGCACGAAGAATGTGCTGCCGCTGGGAGAACTGCTCCGTAACTGCAATTCCCCGCCCATGATTTGGGTCAGCAGTTTGGTGATCGTCAGTCCCAAACCGGTACCGGGGATCGAGCGGACACTGTGATGGCTTCCGCGCTCGAAAGGTTCGAATATCCGCTCCGCATCAGCACTCGGAATGCCGGGTCCGGTATCGGAGATCTCGAACTCCGCCACCTGAGCTCGATAGCGCACCGCCAAGCTGACTGAGCCGCGCTCAGTGTACTTTATGGCATTCGAGAGCAGGTTGATCAGAATCTGCCCCAGGCGCTTTTGGTCCGTGTGCACGTGCGACGGCAGGTTCGGGGAGCGCTCGAAATGAAAGTCCAGACCCTTGGCGAGCGCCTGCAGACGAAACATGTCGACCAATTCGTCTAGAAATTCCCGCAGCTGTACGACGTTGCGATTGAGCTGCAGTATCCCATTCTCGATCTTCGAGACGTCCATGAGACCGTCGATCAAATTCGACAGATGCTCGGTACTGCGACGGATCACGCGCACGGCGTGTGCCGGCGAGTCGGCGCTAGCCCTCTCCAGAAGCTGGGCGTATCCATAGATGGAGTTGAGCGGCGTGCGTATCTCATGGCTGATACCGACGATGTAGCGTGTCTTGGCGAGATTGGCGGCTTCCGCGGTCTCCTTGGCCTGTTGGAGCGCCGTGTCGGTGCGGTGGTGGGCAGCTATTTCATCCATCAACATTGCGGTCTGGCGCGCCGAATCGGTTTCAGCCGTGCGGCGGCTCTCATGCGCCAGCACGATCAGCCACGCGCCGACTCCGGAGAGGACCAACAGGCTCAAGAAGACGATCCACAGCGTCGTTGCCACGCTCTCGCGAGCCGCGGGCGCGATGCCCGCGAATTCACGGTAGATGAAGCACAACAACAGACCGGTGGCGAGGTTGGAAACGACCACGATGCCGGCGAAATGCCCGGTCCGGGTGTTCATTGCCACCGCAGCTCGCGCCGGCAGCACACGGGCAAGGACGGCCGCAAGCTGGTTTGCCACGCGTCCTTGGGGCTTACAGACATCATGGCAACGCGATTCCAAAGTGCAGCACAGCGAGCAGATCGCTCCGGAATACGCGGGACACATGGCCATGTCGGCGCGCTCGAATGAGTTCTCGCAGATCGTGCAGCGCATTTCCTTCACGTTCGCGGGCAGCCCATCGGCGGACCGTGCGAGGTAGTAGCGGCCGCGTGTGGCCCAGGCAATGAGCGGCGCGGCCGCAAACGCGGTGAAGAGCGCGACGAACGGCGAGAGGATCTGCGCCATGGCGCCGAAAACACCGAGATAGGACAGACTCGAGGTCACGATCGACAGCAGCAACGCCCCGACGCCGACTGGATTGACGTCGTAGAGATGCGCTCGACGGAATTCAATGTAGGGCGGACTCAGGCCGAGAGGCTTGTTGATCACGAGATCGGCAGTCAATGCGCCGATCCACCCCGCCGCAAAATTGGCATAGATGCGCAATATGCCGTCGATCGCATGGAATATGCCTATCTCCATCAACAACAGCGCGAGGACCACGTTGAACACCAACCAGACCACGCGGCCCGGATGGCTGTGCGTCAGCCGCGAAAAGAAGTTCGACCAGGCGATGGAACCGGCATAGGCGTTCGTGACGTTGATCTTCAGTTGGCAAACGATGACGAATATGCCGGTCAACGCCAGCGCCCAAGTCGGCGAGCCCACTGCCTCACGAAAAACGACCAAGTACATCTGCGTCGGTTGGCTCGCCTCGCCAAGCGCGATGCCGTGCTTGAGGGCCATGACGGTGAGAAAAGAGCCGGCGAGTAGTTTAAAGCCCCCAATCAGGACCCAGCCCGGGCCCGTCGAGAGCAGTGCGGTCCACCAGCTGAACGACCGGCCGCGATTGCGCGCGGGAAGAAAACGCAAATAGTCGACCTGTTCGCCGATCTGCGGCAGCAGCGAAAGCAGCGTCGAAGCGGCCATGCCCAACATCGGGATATTGATCGAGTAGGCACCCCCGCCCTCGGTGCCGGCCATGTGTGTCCAATCCGAAATGCTGGATGGATGTCTCCAGACCACGTAGAGGGTGGGAGCAAATTGCAACGCAAGCCAAATCGGCTGCGTGGCGAGCTGCATGCGGCTGATGAGACTGATGCCGTACACCGCAATGGGTATCACGACCAGCGAACTTAACACATGGGCCACGGCCAACGGAATGCCGAACAGCAACTGCAATGCCACCGATAGGATACTGGCCTCGATGGAGAACAGCAGAAAGGTGAAAGATGCGTAGATGAGTGAGGTCAGCGTCGAACCCAAATAACCGAATCCAGCGCCCCGCGTGAGTAGGTCAATGTCTACCCCGTACTTGGCGGCATAGTACGCGATGGGTAGGCCGATCAAAAACATCAAGCCGATGAAGGCGACGATCGCCCAAACGGTGTTGGGAAAGCCGTAGGAGATCGTCAGCGTACCGCCGATCGCCTCACACGCCAGAAAGGCAATGGGACCCATGGCGGTATTGCCGACGCGGAACGAGGATTTTCTAGCGCCGGTGGCTGTGTAGCGCAACGCATAGTCCTCCAATGTTTGGCTGCCCACCCATTGGTTGTAGCGCCGGCGCTCTCGGACTATTCGTTGTGATCCGTTCATTTTTATGTGATGTCGATGGACTCTCGCACAGCTGCGCTCCCCAAACGAAGCAATAAATGTGCCACGGGTTCAGACACAACGCGTCGCCAACTTGGAAACTGCATCGCTCTACGTCAAACGACTCATACACAGCGGCCGGCGGTTCCCTTAGCGTAGATATCGAAGCAGGCGTCGTTGGACGCGACAAATAGGGATGCGGGCGACAAGGGTGCGGGCACCAAACAAGGGATGCCGAAACGCTTGCCGCACCAATTCGGTACTCAACGGCCGGTGAATTCGCGGCCGCGAGCGTACCGCTTGCATCGACGGCAATACAACCAGAGAGGGAATGAGTCATGGATCCGAAGCAACCAACCAATCGCTACGCTTTACGCGCTGGGCGCGCCGGCGCCTTGAGCGCGGCGGTATTCGCGTTACACATCGGCAGCGCGGCGGCGGACATATCGCTGCCGCCGATCACGGTCGGTGCCGGCCTGCAAACGAATTTCTATGATTGCACCAAGAGTTGCATCTACAGCCCCGGTACGGTGCCCGCGAACGGCAACAGCGTCGAGGGCTTTGGCCTCGACACCATCCGGTTGTACGTCAACGGCAACGTGACCAACCAAATCAAGTTTACGTTCAACACGGAATACACGGGCAGCGGCACCAACACGGTAGAAGTGATGGACGCGATCGGCCGATTCGAGTTCTCCGACGCGTTCAACATCTGGGCCGGCCGCTTTTTGCCGCCGAGCGATCGCGCCAACCTGTACGGGCCGTACTACGCCAACGATTGGGCGCCGTACGCGGATGGGGTCGCGGATTTTTATCCCAACGTTGCCGTCGGCCGCGATAACGGAATCGCCTATTGGGGTCAGTTCGGCATCCTGAAGGTACAGGTGGGGGCGTTCGACGGCGCATCGCTCAACAGCGCGCTCGCGGACAAGAGCAAGGTGCTGACCGCCGGCCGCCTGACTTTGGATTTCTGGGATGCGGAGCCGGGCTATTACTTCAGCGGCACCAATTACGGCGAAAAGGACCTGCTCGCCTTAGGACTCGCGGCCCAGAACGAGAGCAGCAAGACCACCTACAGTCTTGACGGCATGCTGGAGAAAAAGCTCGGCAACCTGGGCGTGGTGAACGTCGAAGCGGAATATATGAAGGACAACGGTCTCACGTCCGCAACCGCGAGCAATGGCTGGTATGGGCTCGCGAGCTACCTGTTTCCGCAGGTCATCGGCATCGGAAAGTTGCAGATACTCGGGAAGTACAGCGACAAGACATTCGATACGGTGCCACGCGGCTCACTGAAGACGACCGAGTTCAACGTCAACTACATAATCAAGGCCTTCAGTGCGCGCGTGGGTTTCTACTACCTGCACCAGAACTCCGATGTCGCAACGAGTTCGGGCGGGAGCGCTGCGGTATTGCGGCAGACCTCGCCCCACGAGTTCGGATTGAAACTGCAACTTCAAATGTAAGCAACAGGAGATCAAAACAATGAATACGGTGACCCTATTCAAATGGGCGGCGCCGGTCGCGATGGCTCTTGCCTCCACGGCCGCGGCCGCCGCCGACACCATCAAGGTCGGTGTGCTGCATTCGCTGTCGGGTACGATGGCGATCAGCGAAACCACGCTCAAGGATACGATCCTGATGATGATCGACGAACAGAACAAGAAGGGTGGACTGCTCGGCAAAAAGATCGAGGCCGTCGTCGTCGACCCCGCTTCGAACTGGCCGCTGTTCGCGGAGAAGGCGGCGGAACTGTTGGAGAAGGACAAGGTCGCCGTTGTGTTCGGTTGTTGGACTTCGGTGTCGCGCAAGTCCGTGCTGCCGGTGTTCGAGAAGGACAATGGGCTGCTGTTCTATCCGGTGCAATACGAGGGTGAGGAGTCCTCGAAGAATGTCTTCTACACCGGCGCCGCTCCAAATCAGCAGGCCATCCCTGCAGTCGATTATTTGATGAAGGATGTGGGGGTCAAGCGCTGGGTGCTCGAAGGGACGGATTACGTCTATCCGCGCACCACTAACAAGATATTGCAGGCTTACCTGCAGCTGAAGGGTGTGAAGCCCGAAGACATCATGGTCAATTACACGCCCTTCGGCTTCTCCGACTGGACCAGCGAAGTCGGCAAGATCAAATCCTTCGGATCGTCCGGCAAGAAGACCGCCGTGGTCTCGACCATCAACGGGGACGCCAATGTGCCCTTCTACAAGGAGTTGGGCAACCAGAAGATCTCGGCCGAAGATATTCCGGTCGCGGCGTTCTCGGTGGGCGAAGAGGAGTTGTCGGGCCTCGATGCCAAGCCGTTGGTCGGACATCTGGCAGCCTGGAACTATTTCATGAGCATCAACAGTCCGCTCAACAAGGAATGGATCGAGAAGTGGCACGCGTTCACGAAGAACCCGAAACGTACCTTCAACGACCCGATGGAAGCCCATGTAATCGGGTTTCAACTCTGGGTCAAGGCCGTGCAAAAAGCCGGCACGACCGATACCGAGAAGGTGATCGCGGCGCTCCCCGGGCTCGAAACGCCGAATCTGACGGGTGGCACTGCCAAGGTTCTGCCGAACCACCACATCACCAAGCCCGTGTACATTGGCGAAATCCGCGCTGACGGACAGTTCGATGTGGTGTGGAAGACCACCAAGGAAGTACCGGGCGACGCCTGGTCCGACTTCCTGCCGGGCAGCAAGGACATTGAGGCGGACTGGGTGACCCTCAAATGCGGCAACTACAATACCAAAACCAAGACGTGTTCCGGACAGAACCTCAAGTAATCTTTGATGCGAAGCGGCACCGGCTTGAAGCCGGAGCCGCTTCGGTTCTACGCCGCAGCCGGCGACGACTATTGCTCGAGGTTCAATCATGATGCAATGGCTTCGATGGTGCATGGTCTGTTTCACCGTGGGTTGTGCGCTTCTCTTCGAGGTCGCACAACCCATCTGCGCCGAGGCCGTGCCGGCGGCGGCGGCGCTCGATCAACGCCTGATGCCGTTGCTGGCCGCATTGGCGCAGGCAAGCTATGCGGACAAGCGCACCCTCATCAATGAATTGACCGCTTTGCACGATCCGCGGGTACGCGCAGTGCTGCAGGCGCTGCTCGACGGCAACCTCTATTCGCGCACCGCCGACAACCGAGTGTTCATCGCTGCGGCCGACGGCGACAATCTGCTGCTGACGGATGCACTCGCCGCCGCGCCGGCCGGCACGGCGCCGGTCGACGGATTCGGCAAAATCGGGGTCAACAATCAGCTGCGCAAGGAGCTGCGGGTGGCACTCGCGCAATTCGCTCTGGCCGATCCGGACGCCGCAGTCCGCTTGGCAGCCGTCAAGGAAATGCTGCGTGCGCTCGATGAGGACGGGATTGCGGTGCTGCGCACGCGACTCACGCAGGAGGCGGATGCGTCGGTGAGACGCGAAATGCGCGTCGGCCTTGCGCTCGCGGACTTGGGCAGCGGCGATGCCGCTACCAGGTTGGCGGCTGTGCACCGAGTAGCGGGAAGCCTCAACCCGGATGTCTACAACCGGTTGCGGGTGATGGTGCAAGAGTCGAGCGCCGGCAGCTACGAGGAATCGGATGCCGGGGTTCGCGCCGCCGCCCAGGCGGAGCTGCGCACCATCGATAGCGATCGAAAGCTCTATTCGGCGCTCCAGACGCTGCTCTACGGCCTGAGTCAGGGTTCGGTACTGGTGTTGGCTGCCATCGGCCTCGCGATTACCTTCGGCGTCATGGGCGTGATCAACATGGCCCATGGGGAACTCATGATGCTGGGTGCTTACACGACATACGTAATCCAGCTGATGATGCCGCAGCACATCGGCGCGTCGATCATCGTCGCGATCCCCACCGCGTTCGTCATTTCCGGTCTCGCGGGTGTTGCCATCGAGCGCGGCATCGTGCGCCATTTGTACGGCCGGCCGCTGGAAACACTGCTGGCGACCTTCGGGGTCAGCCTCATTCTGCAGCAGGGCGTGCGGGATATTTTTTCCGCCAACAATCGTCCGGTCGAGACACCGCAGTGGCTAGCGGGTTCTCTGCAAATCAACGAAGTGCTGTCGATAACCTACAATCGCCTCTACATCATCGTCTTTACCCTTGCCGTGTTCCTGCTGTTGCTGGCCGTTTTAAAGCGCACGCGCCTCGGACTCGAAGTGCGCGCGGTGTCTCAAAACCGCGCGATGGCCAAAGCCATGGGTGTGCGCACCGAATGGGTGGACGCCCTCACCTTCGGCATGGGCTCGGGAATTGCCGGCGTCGCGGGCGTCGCGCTCAGCCAATTGACCAACGTCGGCCCGAATCTCGGTCAAAGTTACATCGTCGATTCGTTCATGGTGGTCGTATTCGGCGGGGTCGGAAATCTGTGGGGAACGGAACTCGGCGGCAACGCCCTCGGCATCGTGAATAAACTGCTGGAACCCTACTCCGGCGCGGTGCTCGCCAAGATCTTGGTACTCGTATTTCTGATCTTGTTCATCCAGCGGCGGCCGCGCGGGTTGTTTCCGCAGAAGGGCCGGGCAGCCGATGGCTAGTGTCCACTATGCTTGACGAATCCAATCGCCTGATTGCAGCCATGCGGACCGATCGGGGCGGTCAAATATTTCTTGCGATGCTGGTTGCGGGTGCCGCGGTGGTGGCGCTGCTAAATTTGCTGCCGCCTCAAAATTCCGCACTGCACTTGTCGAGCTACACGGTAACGCTGATGGGCAAGTACATGACCTATGCGATGCTCGCGATTGCCGTGGATTTGATCTGGGGCTACTGCGGCATCTTGAGTCTCGGGCATGGCGCGTTCTTTGCACTGGGCGGCTACGCCATGGGTATGTACCTGATGCGCCAGATCGGTACGCGCGGGGTTTATGGCGACCCGATACTGCCCGACTTCATGGTGTTCCTGAATTGGACCAAACTACCCTGGTTCTGGCATGGCTTCGGCTCGTTTCCCTTTGCGGCATCGATGATGGTGCTGGCGCCCGGCGTGCTGGCGTTGGTGTTCGGATTCCTGGCGTTTCGCTCGCGGGTTTCCGGCGTATACCTGTCCATCATCACGCAGGCGCTGACCTATGCGCTCATGCTGGCTTTTTTTCGCAACGACATGGGTTTCGGCGGCAATAACGGCTTCACAGATTTCAAGGATATTCTCGGATTCAATCTACAGGCGTCCGGCACACGCATGGCGCTATTCCTAATCACGGTTCTCGCACTTGGTTCGAGCTACGTGATCTGCCGCTGGATCATCGCCTCGCGGGCCGGCCGTGTGATTCAGGCGGTACGCGATGCGGAGCACCGCGCACGGTTCATAGGCTACCGAGTCGAGTCCTACAAGCTCTGGGCCTTCGTATTCTCGGCGGTGCTGGCCGGGATTGCAGGTGCCCTCTATGTGGCACAAATCGGCATCATCAATCCCAGTGAATTCTCGCCCGCCAACTCCATCGAAATCGTCATCTGGGTCGCGATCGGCGGGCGCGGCACCCTGTATGGGGCCGTCGTGGGCGCTTTTCTGGTCAACTATGCCAAGTCCTATTTTACGACCGCATTGCCCAGCATGTGGCTGTACGCACTCGGGACTTTGTTCGTGGTCGTGACGCTGTTCCTGCCCCGCGGCGTGGTAGGTGCGATTGGTATGATGGCCCTCCGGCGCCCACGGCGCGGTGGGGTGAGTGCATGATCCGCGCCGCGGTGAATCGCCTCACCGGCCGCTCGAGCAGCGCGCAACCGCCGCGCGACCCGGGGCCGGACGCCTCGCACGGCATCATCCTGTACCTCGAGGACATCACGGTCAGCTTCGATGGCTTTCGTGCGCTCAACGGCTTGACCCTCTACGTCGAGGTCGGCGAGTTGCGATGCATTATCGGCCCCAATGGTGCCGGCAAGACCACGATGATGGATGTCATCACCGGCAAGACCCGGCCCGATGCCGGTTCCGCCTGGTTCGGTCAGACCATCGATCTGCTGGCGATGACGGAGCCGGAAATCGCACAGGCAGGTATCGGGCGCAAGTTTCAAAAGCCGACCGTGTTTGAACACCACACGGTGTTCGAGAATCTGGAGCTGGCTATGGGTGGCGCAAAAACCGTCTGGAAGTATCTGTATGCGCGGATCACCGCGCAGCAACTCGAGCAGATCGATCACGTGCTCGAGACGGTCGGGCTGGCGAAACGTCGAACCGACACCGCGGGCGCCCTCTCCCATGGGCAGAAACAATGGCTCGAAATCGGCATGTTGCTCGTTCAGAATCCGCAGTTGCTGTTGGTGGATGAACCGGTTGCGGGCATGACTCCGCAAGAAGTGGAGCGCACCGCTGAGCTGCTGGTCTCGCTGGCCGGACGGCATTCCGTGATCGTGGTCGAGCACGACATGGAATTCGTGCGCTCGATCGCGCGTAAAGTCACCGTTCTGCACGAGGGCGGCGTGCTCGCCGAAGGCAGCATCCATGAGGTGCAGGCCAATTCTAAGGTGAAAGAGGTCTACCTCGGCGTATAGATGCTCGAAATCCAGGGACTCAACCAGTTTTACGGCGGCAGTCACACGCTGTGGGACGTCGACATGAGCGTGCCCGCGGGCTCCTGCACCTGTCTGATGGGCCGCAACGGCATGGGTAAGACTACCTTGCTGAAGTGCATCATGGGTCTGCTGCCCGCGAGTTCGGGCAAGATCCTGTATGAGGGCCGCGACTTGCGGACGCTTCCGGCCGAAGATCGGGCGCATTTGCGCATCGGTTATGTGCCGCAGGGCAGAGAGATTTTCTCGCAGCTCACAGTCGAGGAAAATCTGCGCATCGGACTTGCCGCACGCCGGCCAAAGTTGCGCGCCGTACCGGAACACATCTTTGGGATGTTTCCCGTACTCAAGCAAATGTTGCGCCGGCGCGGCGGCGACCTCTCAGGCGGCCAGCAACAACAGCTGGCCATCGGGCGCGCGCTGGTTCTCGATCCACGGCTGCTGGTACTCGATGAACCCACGGAAGGCATCCAACCCAATATCGTGCATGAGATTGGCGATGTGATCATGCGCCTCAACCGGGAGATCAATCTTACCGTGTTGCTGGTCGAACAAAAACTGCCGTTCGCCCGCCGCGTCGCGAGCGACCTGCGCATCTTGGACAAGGGGCGCCTCGTCGTATCCGGTAAAATAGATGCCTTGACCGACGAGCTGGTGCGTGCACATTTGACGGTGTGATTCGCTCGCTAGGCGCCGTTTTGATGCAGAAATTCCACCGGTTTCTCATAAATGGCAAGAACGATGCAGCCGTGTTCACTCGACACGCTGTGACTGGTTCCCGGGAGATTGATGATCAGCGCGCCTTTTTCGGCTTTGCCCTGTTCGTCCACTTGTTCGCCTTCCAATACGACAATATGCTCGTAGCCGACATGCCGGTGCAGCGGTACTCGCCCACCGGGGTGAAAACGCAGCAGCGCCGCCCGCGGCCCCTCCAGCCCGCTTTCGTACAGCCGGTGAATCTCCACACCCGGGAAAAATGGCTGCCATGGCAGCGCTCGTTGCCAGAGCGAATTCTCGAATAGCGCATGCAGTTTGAGAACCCGCTGCGGATCAGCGTCCATGCTTAGTACACCGCATCACCCAAGTTCACCGGCTTCCGCGCTTTCCACCCCAGCCGCCATCGGCGCCGTCGCGACTGCGGAAAACTTAGCACAGCCGAGCAGGACGCCCGCAACGGCCAGATAGCTCAAGGCGACCACCGATGACACGGCAACGCCGATGTGTTCTCCGTGCATCAGGCCGAAAAACGACAGAATGGCGCCGGCAAGGGCGAAGCCCGCCGCTTTCAAGAAACCGCGATCAATGATGCACACCGCGATCGCGCCCAAAACGAGTCCGCCCAGCGTCGCTCCGCTGCCCAAGATCTGAAGGCCACGGTAAAAAATGCCGTTGCTCAGCATGTTCTTCGCCAGTTCATCGGATACCAGGTACACGCCCGCCGCCGCCAACGCGCTGTTGATGATGGACAGACCCCAACTCGCTATCGAGGGCACGATGGCGAGAACGATCGCCGGGGCGTGCCGTTTCGGCGTTTCCTGAAACGCTTGAGAGCCGATCAACATGCCGATGTAGAGCAGGATCGGAAGCAGCGCCACCGTCGGAATAATGGCGGAAATCACCGAGATGGCACCGCACCAACACAGCACGATCACCGTCACTCCAGTGCCGGCCGAGTAGCCGATACGGCCACCCATCGACTTCCAACCGGGATGTCCGATGTAAACCGCGTTGATGAAAGGATTTCCCATCAGGCAACCGATGAGGCTCACGACGCCGTCCGCCGTCAGCACGCGCGTGGTCGGGTATTCGTCGCCCGCCGCCGACGCACTCTCGACATTGTCCATCGCCTCCACGAGATCGTAGATGCCGAACGGAATCGCCGTCACCAGCACCACGCCCAGAAATTGAAAGCCGTCAAATACGTGTGCAAATGCGGGAAGCGGCACATGAAACCCGAAGTTCGCCACGGAAGCGCCCAGCGCCGCCGTATTCATCCCGCCGATGTCCAATCCCATCGCCGTCGAGATCCACGCAATGAGCACGCCCGCCGCGATCGCGACCAGACCGGCGGGAATTTTCCCGTATTTGATACCGCCGAACCAGCTCAATAGGATAATAGCGAAGCACACCAGACCGATGAGCGGCGTCATGAACATCTGCAGCGCCGGCGCCATCGCAATGAACGTCAATGAAACGCCCGCGAGCGTTCCCAGCAACGCCGCGCGCGGCGTTATTCTGCGAATCACCGGTGCGATGAAGCCGCCGGCCATCAGCACGAAGCTTTGCACGAATACCCACGTGAGCCCCGCTTCCCAGCCCTTCACCGGGTCGTGCGTCGACAGCGCGATCGGCAGCATCACCACGAAAGTGACGATGAACATATGCGGCACACTGATGCCCGAAGGCAGCGCACACACGTCCGTACGGCCGGTCTTTTTGGCAAGGCGGTAGGCGAGCAACGCGTAGTACGTCGTGCTCAAGAACATCATCAATCCGGTGGCGGGCAGGATGCGGCCGAAGACTAGGTCGTCGGGCATTTTCAGCACATAGCGCAGCAACGCGGTGAGCGTGAGTAGGTTCACGAGAATGTTCGTGCCGAAACCGAAATATGCGTTCCAGTCACCGCGCACCCATAACTTAGGACCGACATTCATGGCATTCTCCCTTGGATTTTCGATGGTTGAGGTTCGTTGCTCGGGAAAAACTTTCTTATTCTAAAGTCGCTAAAATATGTTTCGAATGCGAAACCCAGCCAAAGATGCCGCCCTGCGCCTTGATCATGTTCAAGCCCGCCACTTGAAATTCCGGAAAATAGGAGCCGACACAATCCTCGGGAACGAGACAGTCGTAGCCGCGGTCGTTGGCTTCACGGACGGTGGTGTTAACGCACACTTCCGTGGTCACCCCGGTCACGATGAGTTGCTTGATGCCGCGATTCTGAATGATGGCGTGCAAGTCGGTCGCGTAGAATGCGCCTTTGCCCGGCTTGTCGATTATCGTCTCGGTCGGCAGCGGATAGAGTTCCGGAATGATGTCGTGCCCGGCTTCGCCGCGAACGAGTATGCGGCCCATCGGCCCCGGATCGCCGATCGTCGTCGCTGCGCGGCCGCGTATTTTCTTGGCCGGCGGCAGGCAGCCCAGATCGGGCCGGTGTCCTTCGCGCGTATGCAGGACGTGCAAACCTTTGGCGCGCCACGCCGTGAGTAAAATCTTATTGGGTTCGATGGTGCGCCGCAGCTGTGAAATATCGTTGCCAAGCATCTCCCCGAAGCCACCTGGCTCGAGGAAATCACGCTGCATGTCAATGATGAGCAGCGCGCACCTCGCCGGTGAAAACTCGAACGGATAGGGTTCGGCTTGGATCGTCCGAGTTTCGCCGAATGTCATACGGTGGCACTTTCGGTAGAGATCGCCGCAATGAAGGCATTGGACTCGGCCACTGCGCCGAAAACGCCGCCCTGCATCTTGACCATCTGCAGCGCGGCGAGGTAATTACCGTAATCCGTGGCTCCGGTGCAGTCGGATAGCATGAGGCATTCATAGCCGCGATCGTTCGCTTCTCGCATCGTGGTGTGCACGCATACGTCGGTTGTGATTCCCGACAACACGATGTTTTGAATTCCCTTGCCGCGCAGCACCAGATCCAGGTCGGTCGCGTAAAAGGAACCCTTGCCGGGCTTATCGATGATGGTCTCGCCGGCAAAGGGCTGCAGTTCTGGAATGATGTTCCATCCGTCTTCGCCGCGAATCAATATCCTGCCGCACGGACCGGCATCGCCTATCCCTGCGCCTATGCGCCGGCTGCGCCAGCGCTTATTTTCCGGGAGGTCGGCGAGATCGGCGCGATGTCCCTCGCGTGTGTGCATGACGTGAAACCCACGGGCTCTGGCGGCGCGCAAGACATTTTGAATCGGCCCAATCGGCGCACGCGTGAGCGCAAGGTCATAGCCCATCCTATGCACATAGCCGCCCGCACCGCAAAAGTCCGTTTGCATATCGATGACGAGGAACACCGTATTGGTCGGCTCGAGAACGCCATTGAACGGCCATGGATAAGGGTCGGCTTCGACGAAAATTTTCATCGAGCTCGCACACACTGCCGGCGTGCAGGGCGCGCATTTCCAGAAACGTTCGATGCCTTCGCAAGCTGATCGTGCACGTGACTCCAGAACGGTCCAACAAAAAGCAGGCGTTGCGCCTTAGGAGAAACCGAAGTTTATTCTGCCGCTAGTTGACAGCAATTCACAGACTTATTTTTCGAAAGAACTACTGAATTTGCTATGCCTGATGTTGGCTCGAGTGTGGTGCGCGCGCGCGGCCAATAATCAGGCATTCGTTGCATCCGCGCGCAGTCTTTCGGTGCAGAAAAATAATCTTGCCGCCCCGCGACAGTGCGCAGCGCGCTATCGAGTGTTTTGCAAACGCGCGGCGCGCGTCAGGAAGGATCGCGCGCGCGACCCCGATCGATCAGATCCTGAATCACTTCGGGAACCATCGGCTTTGTCAGGTGATGGTCGAAGCCGGCTTCCAGAGCCATGCGTCGATCTCGTTCTTGGCCCCAGCCGGTGACCGCGATGAGCGTGGCGCGCTGTCCTGTGGGCTGCCGCCGGATGGCGCGTACGACCTCCAGCCCCGACACATAGGGCATCCCGACATCGAGCAAGGCGGCATCGGGATCCACGCGGGCGAAGGTGGCGAGTGCCTCGGCGCCGTCGTAGGCAACGTGAACTTCGTAGCCCTCCAGACGAAGTAATTCCGCCAAACTGTCGGCCGCATCCACATTGTCATCCGCAATCAGAACGCTGCGTTTAGGCCTCACATCCGTTTTTGCGGGAGGTGGCGCCGACTGCGCAGGACCCACTTCGCGATCGCTGACAATGCAACTGCCCGGCAGACGCACGATGACCTCAGTTCCCTGGCCGAGACCGCCGCTCGACGCTTCGATGATTCCCCCATGAAGCTCGATGAGCCCGCGCGCGAGCGCAAGGCCGATGCCGAGTCCGCCTTGCGATTTTTCAACCGCCGCCGGGACCTGCGAGAACATTTCGAACACCTCGGTTTGCTGCTGCTCGCTAAGTCCGATGCCGTTATCCCTAACCCGTATCACGAACTCGGCACCTTCGCGTTTGGCGCTTACGAGTATCCGGCCGCCGGGATCAGTGTACTTCGCTGCATTGGTCAAAAGATTGCCGAGTACCTGAGCGATGCGCACCGGGTCGATCTCGAGGAAAACCGGAGCCGGCGGCAGCGACTTCTCCAACTGGTGACGCTTGGCTTCGAGGTGTGGACGCGCCGCTTCGATGGCCGTGTCCATCACCTCCGACAACCTTTCGATCGACTTGCGCAGTAGCAAAGTGCCGCGCCCGATGCGCGACACATCGAGGAGGTCCTCGAGGAGCAGCGACATGTGTTGCACTTGGCGCTCGATGATGGCATGGCTCCAGCGGCGCTGGGCATCGGTCGAGTTGGCAGAGGCCGCGATGCGCACGCCTTGACGGATAGGGGCGAGCGGATTGCGCAGCTCATGCGCGAGCGTCGCCAAAAACTCGTCCTTGCGTCGGTCGGCCTCGCGCAGCGTCTCCTCATATTTTTTGCGGCCGGTGATATTTGTGAACCACACGGCAAGCGAACCTTCGAGCGGCGCGGCCAGCACGTTGTACCAGCGAACGCCCTGGTCCGTGGCAGCGGTCTGCATCTCGAACTCACATTGCTCCTCGTGCTCGATAACGCTTACATAACGATCGAATAGGCCGTCCGCCTGCCACGCCCGAGGCAACACCGCGCCGATCCGCTTGCCGATTAAATCCGCCACGTCGCGCCTCAGCGCACGAGCCGCCGCTGGGTTTAAGTAAGTCCACCGAAAATCGAATATCTCTCCATCGGAATGGCGCATGGGTGTGAGAATCGTGAACGGGACCACGGAGGATTCGAGTGCCACCGAGAAGCGCCGTTCATTCTGAGCGGCCGTGGTTCTGGCGCGTTGCCTCTCCACGACAGCGGCCGCGCTTGCAGCGCATACCTCGGCAAGGCGCTTCTCCCGCTCGGATGGCTCGCGCGGTTCGGCAAACATGACGGAAATGCCCCCCATCACGTCGCCGGCCGCGTTAAGGAGTAGTTCGCTCTGCAATCCCTCGAGGTTTTGCTGCGTGGCGAGCGCGCGGTGCCAGTCGAGCAGCGGTTTTTGGTGCGCATTGTCCGGCGCTGCATGGTGCGCCGAACCTTCAAGGCGCGAGGCCGCGCCCGCAAAGAGCTTATCAATCGCTTCTGTGGTGAAACCCGCCTGGGCCACCACCCGTAACGAATCGGTGTCGGGGTTGCGCAGCGAGACGATCCCGTGATGTGCTCCATAGAGCTCCAACGTGATATCGAGCAGCGACTGCAGTGCGGCGGGTAGCTCGTCGCCCGCTGCCACCAGGCTTTGACTGAAGGTATGTAGGCGACCTACGTCTTGTAATTGCTGCTTCAAGCTCGCCTGAGCGCGTTGCAAAAGCTCATCCATGCGCTTGCGCTCGGTAATATCGACGGCCGCCCCTCGGGCGATACGGCATTTACCGGCTGGGGTCGCTTCGAGTTCCACGCGGTTCAATACCCAGCGGATTTCGCCGTTCGAACGCTCGATTCGTTGCTCGCGCTCGTAGCGGAATTCGCCGCGAGCGATATGTTCCTCGATGGCCCGCTGGCTTTCCTCGACGTGTTCGGCTCGAAGGCCGCCGAGCCATCGATCGAGATTGATTTCGCCCTGGGTGACTTCGCGGCCAAGCATGTGACACATGCTCGGGGTTACAAAGGCCGTGCGGGCTTCAAAGTCGAGTTCGAAGATGCCCACGCCGGTATTTTTCTGCGCCAACGCAAGGCGTTGTTCCGCCAACGCCGCGCGCGCGGTGGTGAATTGCAGCCGATCTCCGTACACGACGATCAGCGTCCCGACGGCGGCGAACAGCAGCACCGCCGCGAGATCAACATGTTGAATGGCTAGACCGCCTACCGGTGGAACGACCAAGGCGCCATCGAGGATGCCGGCGACCAAAATGAGCATCGCTGGACCGCGGCCGAGAAAGATGACGGCGACAACCAACGCCGGCAGAAAAAATAGGAACGGATCTTGGCTTCCCATCAGATGCAGGACGGACCACTGCAGCAACGCCGCCATCCCACCCAAAACGACGCCAAGCCCGTAGCTCACATAGGGCGGAGTGGACAGTTTTGTGGTCACACGCATGGAAATTTTTTGGGGTTTTCTCAATCTGAGTGCGTAACGGCATTTTATAGCAAAGGACTCGGGGCAAACCAATGTACGCGTGTTTGCGGCGTGCGGCGCCCCGGTTGCGACAGATCGAGCATTAAATTAAGGTACCGCTGTTCCTTATGGCTTACTCCCCGGCCGCCCGTGGAAAGTGCGCTAGGTCCGCGGCAGCAGCGGCCGCAAGTCTTCCGGAGGTGAACGCCCAGGCAAGCCCATGCCCGTGACCTGAGACTGTAAACCGACCCTGACCGGTATTACCGGCAGCGAATAAGCCCTCGATCGGAGTGTCGTGCTGGTCCAGGACCCGGAGTTTAGTGTCGACCGCCAAACCAACGGGAGCAGGCAGCCCCCACAGCTTCAATGGTCCAAGAGCGCAGTAGGGTCCGTCAAGCAACTGGTGATCGGCATCTCGTGTGCTATTGACGCTTGCTAGCGTCGCCAAAAACGTTTGCTCTACGATGCCAAGTTTCTCGGCGAGTTCGCGTGCCGTGCGACCGCTGAGGTAAAGATCAGGGCGCGACCGCTTGTAATCGGACAAGTACGCATAGCCGACGCCGGGCGCGGTCGACACGAAATGCGGCCATCGTGAGAGCTTCCTTGCCAGCCGGCCGTCTAAAATAAGCCAGCACTCGCGCGTCTGTTCTGCGGCGAGACTGAGCTCCGCAATTCCCGTGTCGCCGCCGACTCTGTGCCCTTGTTGGTTGACGAGAATAGCCCCGGCTTTGAAGACCTCCGGATCCGGCCGCAGCGCTGCGGTGATGAAGCTCATGATGAACGGCCGTGTGAGTTTTGAGGGCAGCCGCTTCACGGCCCAGGCCATCAACGCAGTAGCGGCACGCCCGAGCGGTAGCGCCTGCAGCAGCGGACTTTTCGACGGCGTAACGAACCGCATTCTCATGACGTGTTCGGGACCCATGTCGGGCCGGTGCACAACGCGACCGCCGACATTGCAAGCCATGATGTGCCCGTCCCCGGTCGCCAATGGATTCCACGGGGGAATGTCCGTCGGCCATGACTTGATAAACTGCCGCAACAAGGCTTCGTTCGCTTCCATGGCTCCGGTGGCGAGTATGACGCCGTGTTTGGATCTGATGCGCAATTCGCCGCCGGACGCAAGCGTGGCGATCACTCCCCCGACCTTGCCGCCGTCGGCGATCAGCGCACTTGCTCGACAATCGACTATTAATTCAACAGCCAAGTTACGGCAGGCTTGCTGCAGGCGTTGAATGTAAATCTTCGACGTCGGAACCACTTGATGCATGCGGTCCGCGCTGCTCGGGGGCTGAGGGAATGGTCCGAGGAATACCACGCCGAGCCTTTTTAAGACTTCCACGGTTTCGCCCACGTGCTCGGCGAGCAACGCCCGCAGCGGCGGATCGTCTTCGATTCCGAACCGTTGGGTGGCAGCCTCGAGGTCCGCGACGTGCCGCGCCGGCGAATCTTCGATTCCAGCTGCGGCCTGATAACTGGTTTGCGACGCGGAAATCGAGCCTACCGACAGCGCGGTCGTACCTCCAAGTTGCCGCCCTTTTTCAAGGAGAACGACCTTCATGCCGCGCTCAGCGGCCGTAACGGCCGCCATCAAGCCGGCGCCGCCGCCGCCGACCACGAGCAAGTCCACGTTATCGTGGGACGCCATTTATCCACCAAATCCCGCTTTGACGTCGTTTTGCGCAGAGCCGGCGCCGTTGATGAACGCGCCGACGAGAGAGTTGAAGACGTTGGCGTGCTCAATTTGCGCCCAATGACCGCAGCG
>JALYIW010000039.1 GCA_030775625.1 Pseudomonadota bacterium
GCGAACAGCCTGCAAAAGGCCAATGGCGGTTTCGGCGTGCTCCTCGGGGGCGTGCCGGGCGTGGCGCCGGCGAAAGTGGTGGTCTTGGGTGGCGGCGTCTCCGGCACTCATGCCGTGGAGATGGCGGTGGGCCTTCGCGCCGATGTGACGGTGGTCGACCGATCCGTAAAACGTCTGCGCGAGCTGTCCTGCATCTTCGGCAGCCAACTGAAAACCGTCTACTCGACCGCTCACGCCATCGAGGAGCTGGTTCGCGACGCCGATCTCGTCATCGGCGCCGTACTAATCGCCGGCGCGGCAGCCCCCAAGCTCGTCAGCCGCGCCATGGTCAAGACCATGAAGACCGGCGCCGTGTTGGTGGATATCGCCATCGACCAGGGCGGATGCTTTGAAACCAGTCGGCCGACCACTCACGCCGAGCCGACCTATGTGCTCGACGGCGTGATTCATTATTGCGTAACCAACATGCCCGGCGCGGTGCCCCGCACGTCCACATTTGCGCTGACCAATGCCACCCTGCCCTACGTGAGGGCCCTCGCCGATCACGGCTGGCGGGAGGCCACCGCCAATGACATTGGATTGGCGCGCGGCCTGAACGTGCATGCCGGTGAGGTGACTCACGAGGCGGTGGCCAGTGCGCTCCGGCTTGACTACCGGGCCTTCCGCGCCGCCTAAACGCTGCGCCGCGGCCATGCAAGCTAGGCGCTCACCGCAGGACGAATTGTCCACCGAGGCGTCCGCCGATCTAAACAGTCTGGAGGACAAGTCGCTCGTGGAACGCGTGCAGGCGGGCATGGGATCCCGCAGCCATGTCCCGGGTCCGCTCGGGCGCAACGAAGTGTCTCTACGAAGCTTTGCGCGCCGCATGCGCGAACTCATACCCGTAAGCCGTCTGGAACAGCCGCCGAGCGCCGGTTGGCAGGCACGTAATGAAAGCAGAAAGGCTCGTGGCTAAATCGCGGCAGCGCGATTTGGTCATCATCGGCGGCGGCCACAACGGTCTCGTTTGCGCGGCCTATCTTGCGGCCGCGGGTCTCTCGGTGACTGTGCTCGAAAAGCGCCGCGTCGTCGGCGGCGCCGCCGTGACCGAGGAATTCCTTCCTGGCTTTCGCAATTCGGTTGCCGCCTATACGGTGTCCTTGCTAAATCCAAAGGTGATCCGCGATTTGGATTTGCCGCGCCACGGCCTGCGCGTCGTTGAGCGCGAGCTCGCCAATTTTCTGCCCTTGGACGAGTCGCAGTATCTGAAGATAGGCGCGGGAAAGACCGAGCAGGAAGTGGCGAAATTTTCCGCGCGCGACGCCCGCAAGCTCGGCGCCTACGGCGAACGCCTAGATATGATTGCCGATGTACTTCGCGACCTCGTCCTTGAAACGCCGCCAAATGTCACTGCCGGCAGCTGGCGCGAAGCGATGCCGGAGCTGCTGCGTAGTGCGCGGCTCGGCAAGAGAATCACCAAGCTCGATATGGTCATGCGCCGCGAACTCTTGGATTTATTCGTCGATTCCGCCGGCGACTACCTCGACCGCTGGTTCGAGAGTGCGCCCATCAAGGCAGCGTATGGATTCGATGGCATCGTCGGAAACTATGCCAGTCCTTATTCCGCGGGTTCGGCCTATGTGCTGCTCCATCATGTGTTCGGCGAAGTAAACGGTAAAAAGGCCGCCTGGGGACATGCGGTCGGCGGCATGGGCGCCATCAGCCAAGCCATGGCAAAGGCCGCGGCCGAGCGCGGCGTCGATATCCGCATCGACAGTCCCGTGCGCGAAGTTCTGGTCGAAAACGGTCGGGCCGTAGGCGTCGTGACGGAAAAAGGCGAGGCGATTCGGGCACGTGGCGTCGTATCGAATTTGAATCCCAAATTGCTGTACGGCTCGCTGATCGCCGCTGCGGATATTCCCCGAGACTTTCGCGAGCGCATCAGTCACTGGCGCTGCGGCTCGGGCACGTTTCGCATGAATGTTGCGTTATCCGAGTTGCCTGACTTCAAAGTCCTGCCGGGCCGGACGCGGGCCGAGCATCACACCTCCGGCATCATCATGGCCCCCAGTCTTGCCTATATGGAGCAGGCCTATCTCGATGCCAAAGCCGGCGGGTGGTCCAAGCGTCCCGTCATCGAAATGCTCATACCATCGACTTTGGATGACAGCTTGGCCCATCCGGGACAGCATGTGGCCAGCCTATTCTGCCAACACGTCGCTCCCGTGCTGCCCGACGGCGCATCCTGGGATGCGCATCGCGAGCAGGTCGCCGATGTCATGATCGACCTGGTCAACAGCCATGCGCCGAACTTCAAGGCTTCCGTGCTGGGGCGCCAAATCATGAGCCCGCTCGATTTGGAGCGCACCTTTGGGCTGATCGGCGGCGATATTTTTCACGGCGCCTTGAGTTTGAATCAGCTGTTTTCCGCGCGGCCGATGCTGGGATACGGCGACTATCGCGGCCCGTTGAAGGGACTCTACATGTGCGGTTCAGGCACCCATCCCGGCGGCGGCGTGACCGGCGCACCCGGCCACAATTCAGCGCGTGAAATCATTGCCGATTTCCGTCGCGGGCGCTTGCGGCAAGCTTGACGGCCGCTAGACCTCGATTCCCTGACCCTTGAGGTATTCATCATAGGTTCCCTTGAAATCGACGATGGCGCCGCCCGGGCGCAGTTCGATGATGCGCGTGGCGAGGCCGCCGACGAATTCACGATCATGCGACACGAAGACCAGAGTGCCGGGGTAGTGCTCAAGACCTATTTGCAAAGACTCGATGGTTTCCATATCCATGTGGTTGGTGGGTTCGTCCATCAACAACACATTGGGTTTGGTCAGCATCAGCTTGCCGTAGATCATGCGGCCCTTCTCGCCTCCCGAAAGAACCTTGACGGATTTCTTGGTTTCTTCGCCTGAGAACAATAGACGTCCCAATGTCGCACGCACGATCTGGTCGTCATCGGCCTTGCCGGTGTATTGCGACATCCACGAAAATAGATCAATCTTGTCCTCGAACTCAGCTTGAGGGTCTTGCGGCATATAGCCGGGCTGCGCATTTTCCACCCAGACGATGCGGCCCGCGGTCGGCCGCAATTCGCCGGCGAGACAGCGCATCAGGGTCGTCTTGCCGGCGCCGTTCGGTCCAATGATGGCGACACGCTCACCGCCCTCGATATTGAACGTGACCTCGCGCAGCACTTGTTCACTCGTGCCGGGATACGTGAAGCTCAGTTTCTCGATCGACACCGCAGATCGATAAAGTTTCCTGCCTTGTTCGAATCTGATGTAGGGATTCTGGCGCGACGAAGGCCTGATCTCCTCTATCTTGATTTTTTCCAATTGCTTCTTGCGCGATGTGGCTTGCCGCGCCTTGGACGCATTCGCGGAAAAGCGCCGCACGAACTCCTGCAGATCTGAAATCCGATCTTTGGCTTTGGCATTTGCCGCTTCGACTCGTGCGCGCGCCTGCACCGATGCCAGCATGAAATCATCGTAATTTCCGGGATAGATTTTCAGTTGCTGAAAATCGAGATCCGCGACATGAGTGCAGACTTGATTCAAGAAATGCCGATCGTGGCTGATGATCACCATGGTGGCGTCATAGTTATTGAGCGCGCTTTCCAGCCAACGGATCGAATTGATGTCGAGGTTGTTGGTCGGTTCGTCGAGTAACAGCACGTCCGGCCGCGAGAACAGCGCCTGTGCGAGCAACACCCGCAGCTTCAATCCCGGCGGCACCTCGCGCATCGGGCCGTTGTGCCGCGACTCGTGAATGCCCGCGTCGGTCAGAATGCTGCCGGCCCTGGCCTCGGCGTCGTAGCCGCCGTATTCCGCGAATACGCCTTCGAGTTCGGCGGCTTTCATATAGTCATCGTCGGTGGCATTCGGGTCGGCGTAGATCCGGTCGCGTTCCTTCATGGCCGCCCACAATTCCATGTGCCCCCGCATGACCACGTCGAGTACGCGTTCGTCCTCGTAACCGAATTGGTTCTGATTCAGCTTGCCGAGACGCATGCCGACCTGCAGCATCACATCGCCCGCGGTGGGATCGAGGTCGCCTCCCAACACTTTCATGAGGGTGGATTTGCCCGAGCCGTTGGCACCGATCAAGCCATAACGATTGCCATCGTAGAACTTGACTGTTACCTGCTCAAAGAGCGGCTTGGCGCCGAACTGGACGGCGACGTTGGAGGTGGAAAGCATGTTTATCCAATCGACTGAAAAATGCGGCCGTTAGGCACGCCTATACCAAAAAGGGGTTATGCGGATGGCGCTGCGTCGTTGTGGACTGCATCCATTCCGGCGGACAGATTCTAGCCGACCGCGGCAGGCGAGGTTGCGGTTTCGATCCAATAACGGCGGCAGGGGCTCGAATCTAGTCAATTTATTGCCGATTCCGGGTGCCCGACGGCACGAAACACCGTTTGAAAAGCGGTTTCAACTTTCATGGCATGCAGTTGAGCGGCATCGCCGATCAGCACGATTTTGGTCCGTGCCCTGTCCGCCGCGGCCAATAGGCGTTCCATCTGTTTCAGACCGAGCATTTCCGCGCCATCGACGCACAACACCGTCTCCCGACTCATCGACTCCAATTGCCCAGAGCCGGCCTCACGAGCCGCGAGGTTCAGCGCCCGCAAGCCGGCGGCCTCATGCGCGTGCCGCAGCGCGCTCAGTAGAGTCTGTTTTGCAAGTCCGCCCGCCATGATCAGGGCTTTCACGTCCCCATCTTGCAAAACGTAGTCGAAAGCCCGTCGTTGTTCATGGTCGAGCGAAAACTGCAGCGCCGAAGAACTTCGCTGCGCCGCTGCGACAGCATGGCCGCGTCGAGCGGCCATGGCAGCCGTCCGGCGCGTCACGGACTTCGCCGCCTCGATCATGTCCCGGGAGGTGAAGCGCTCCTCTTGCGCATTGCCGGAAGTCAGCGCCACGAGTTCCGGCGACTCAGTCACCGCGCGATATGCTGCCGCCAACTGCTCGGCCCCGTGGGTTCGGTAGCGCAGGTACCGCGAAAGTTCCTGACGCGTGAAAATAGGTTTCTGGTGCGTCAATGCCCGCAGCACCGCCGTCGGGTCCTGGAGAATGAATTCACCATTGGCGCGCGCCACTCGCTGCTGCTCCGAAATACGCTCGCTTAAATGGCTGGGCAAGGTCTCGTCATTCTGGCGAGCAGGCGCCACGCCGATTTTGCGCCCCGGCGCGAGTTCGATTTGCTGCGCCTCGAGAGTCCGATGATCGATCCGCACCAGATGTCCGGCTCGGGCCAGATGCTCATTGGCCCGTTCGGCCCAGGCGGTGCGCCACTGAATCAAAGCGGCCTTGCCGTTCCAGCGCCGCTCCTTGGGGCCAAATCCTGATTCCGTCGCGCGGCGCAGGGTGAGCAAAATATGCGAATGCGGATTACCGGAATCCCCCCGAATGCAAAAGTCCGCCACCATGCCCTGAGACACGAATTCGCCGGCGATGTAATCGCGCACCAACGCCACGTTGTCGCCGAGAGACAGCTCCACGGGCAAGCCGATTTCGATCAATCGCGCCAGCTGCGAATCCTTGCGCCGTTCCCCAGCCTCGACGCGATTCCACAACATTTCTCGATCTCGCACCCACGCGGGCGCGCCTGCCGGCGCGAGGATTTCCGCGTGCGCCATACCCCGTTTGCCCGAGTATCGATGCGTCACGCCATAGCGCTCGTCCCGCAGCGTGACGCCGAATCGATAGGCCGCCGCGGCCACCATGCTCTGTCCGCGGCCGCGAGAAACGAGCTTCGCAGTCAGGTGATAAATCGCCAAGACCTGCACCCCTAATGTATAAGTGCGGCACGTGAAATTGCAGGTGACTCTACCCGGGTGAATGTGCAAAGATCAACAGCAACCATGCGCAAGTTTGCCTCCCATGCCTAAGCTCGACGACCAAATCTCCACCCTGCAAGACAAGCTCGGTCAGTTGAAGCTCCGTCAACAGCGCATCGAGTCGCGCAAAATGGCGATCAGCGCCCAGCGTGAGCGCAAAGCCGAGACCCGCCGCAGAATCCTGGTGGGTACCGTCATCATGGCCAAAGCCCAACGCGGCGAAATAGACCCGGCGCAACTGCGGTCGTGGCTGGACGAAAGCTTGACCCGCGCCGAAGATCGGAAAATGTTCGGTCTGTCGACCGGCCCTACCGAGCTGCCCGGACACATTGAATCGCCCTTAGGCGTGCGGGCGACCACCGACGTATGAGCGCGTGGCTTCGGGCGCACGTGGCTTTAGCACGCACCCTGGTGGAATTCGCCCGGGCGGTTAGCGTGTATCGTTTGTGATCAGCGTGCCACTCGGCCTGCCGAGGGTTTTCGCTGGGCGTGATCATTTCATCGCAGGACTTTCACATAATTGCGGCACGGCACTTGGAATACCAGCGGTACCTGACGCTCCCACTGTTCGCGCGATATGTCGCCGCTCACATAGTGCTTCTTCACGTCGGCCAGGCGCGTGTCCCGGCAACGGTCGGTCGCGTCGCGAAATGCTTGTGGCGACATCACGCCGGCGGACGTGTGGATCTTTGTCAATAACACAGCCATTCGCCCGTCGTTTATTGCGGCAATGCACGGCGAGTCATAGGCGCTCGCAATCAGTGCATTCAGCACCGCCGATGGAATCAATCCGCCTCGGTTCTTCGTGTAGAGATCTGTAAGCTTTGCATCCAGGCAGCTCTTGGTGCTCTGTGCGACTGCCTGGAAACCGCCGCTGTCGATGCACTTGCGACCAATGAGTGTCAGGTCCGAAAATCTATCCGGGTACATGCCGCACGCCGCCGAAAACGTCAACCCGACGCTGATCTCACGCTCCACGAGCTTTTTCGTATCGACGATATAGGTTTGCCTCGTATCCGGATCTATTTCTGCCCACGCCCTGCTCGCGCTGAAACTCCAACCGAAAGACGCCGTTTCAGGCGTGTCAGCGTGCCCACCCGCTCTGAGCTCGGGAGTAAACAAAGTCTCCGACTTGATCGTTTGAGCCACCAATGCGTCGAGTACCTCGGCCATGTACGCACCGGCATCGGGTTCACCCGAGTCGAGCACGCGGATCGCCACCGAACCCTGGCTGATGAGGGCTTGCCAGTCGCCTGACCAAGCATTGCCTATGGTTGGACGCCATGCCTGGCCACTTTCGTTGGTCTTGAAGTAGTCGTAGATACGTTTGGGATACAGAGTAACTTCCGCATGCAGCCGTTTCCCGACCCCTAAAAAGCGGTATCGATAGCGCGCCGCGATCCAGTTCTCCGCGGAGGCGGCCGGCCGTGCAAATACCCGCGCACCGACGTTGGCGACCGCAATCGTGAACGCCTGGCCCGAATCGACGGTGCCAGCTACTGTCGAAAGCTTTCCGCCTATGGTGGTGGAGTTGGGGCTCGATGTGTCCTGGTTGCCGGGCATCCAAGCGCCATCCAGCAGGACATCGAGCGAACTTCCCAACAAGGGCGGGAACACGTAAACCGCGTGCGGATTTCGCTTCCTCAACTCGACGAGGATGCCATCTAGCGTTGACTGGTCGAAGGCCGGCTGGATGCTGAATCGAAAAGATGCCCCAGCGCTTTCAGGATCGAGCCCCGTGAGACCCCAATACTGAACGCCGAGGCGCGGTTTCCCCTTTTCGTCGCGTGCAAATGCAAAACTCGTCGGTACAAAATAAAACAGCTTAGCGTCCGTATCATCCGGATACACGGTCAAGGACTCCGGGCTGGGCAGCCCCATGACCGCGTCGAATAGCGGATACGCCTGCGCGCCGCCGCCCCGTAGCGACAGCAGAGCGACGCACACCACGCAAACCATCATTCGCCATCGGCAACTCGTCACGAGCGATAGCCCTTTAAAAACGAGCGGTCAAGGCGATGCCATAGTTACGCAGATCGTCGTAGCCGATGTCGTTGAAGTAGCGGGTGACAGTCGGGTCGTAGCTAATGTAATCGACATAATGTTTATTGAGGACGTTCTTGCCATAGACCGAGATGCCCCAGCGATTGTCCGCGGTGTTGACGCCCGCGGTCAGATTGACCAGACCGTAACCACCCTGGGCCGTCAGCGGGTCGCCGATGGTGCTGAACACCACGCCGCTACGATAGCTGTAATTGGCGGCTAGAAACCCGTTCCAAATGGCGCTGAGCGGATGTTCGTAGCGCGCCGTGAGATTGGCGGTCGCCACCGGAGTATTCGCCAATCGATGGCCATCGAGATTTTGCTGCGAGTTAATGCACCCTTTCGCCACGGTCTGCGTGCCCGCCGCGCCATAGCACTGCGCATTTCTGAAATCGGTGTAGCGAGCGTTGTCGTACGTCGCGTTGGCGGTGATGCTGAAGTCGTGCGTGACCAACCAGCTGGCGTCCAAGTCCACACCCGTGGTCTTGGCCTGCCCTGCATTCTGGGTCTGGAAGGTATTCAGAGAGGGAACGAAGACCGAGGTCTGGAAATTATCGAAGATCGCATTGTACAGCGCGACGTTGACGGTCAGACGACGGTCAAACCACTGGCTCTTCAAGCCCAATTCATAGTTATGCGCAATTTCAGGCTTGACGATGCCGTTATTGGTGGCCGCCAGTTGGGCCTTAGAGGTGCCGATGCCGTAGGAAATACCCGGACCCTTGTAGCCCCGCGATACCGTGAAGTACAACATCGCCTCGGGCATGAATTGGTACTGTAACCCCGTACGCCAGGACAAGTCGTTGTAGGAGGTCGAGGTGTTGGCCGTCAGCGGGGCGAACGGCCCCCCCGGCGAGGTGATGAAATTGGGAACCGACAGGACGGTGCGATCGTATGCGGCGTCAAAGCTGTCGGTGGAGCGCCTAAGACCCGCGATCAAATGCCATTGCGAAGTGATATCGAAAGTAGCCTCGCCGAATCCCGCGTAGTTGCGGTTGGTCAAGTTGGTTTCCGCATTGTCATTGACTGGCAGGCCTGGCACCGGCGTGAGACCGAAATCGGTGTCGCTGCGCAGCTTCATCCGAAAATTGAACAGACCCACGACATAACGCAGCCGCTCTGCCACCGGAGAGGTGTAGCGGATTTCTTCCGACAACTGATTGTAATTAACCGTCGCTTCGTTCTTGAAATAGGTGTTGAACGTGCTGTCGGTGGCATCGTTCAGGTATTCATCATCGCTGTAAATCGTCCGGTAGGAAGCGATCGCGGACAAGGTGCCGTTGCCGATGGAATAGTCTGCCTGGCCCGTGTAGGCCGCGGTGTGGCCCTTATCAAAGTAAGGAATCTTTGGGCCCCGCGCATAGAGATTATGGTCCGAGGGTACCGTGCCCTTGCCCAGCTCATACGCTTCGACCGCCGCCCCGCCGTTGCGGGCCGTGAAATTGGCCGGGTCGAAAAAACGGATGGTGTAACCCTGGCCGTTCTCATCGTGATTGTTCCATTCGCCGGTGAAATTCAGGTCCAGAGCGTCCGTCGCCCGCCATCGGTACTTCAAGCGCGCACCTTCGCTGTTTTTGTCGTTCAAGTCTTGACCGGTGGTGACCAGATGCACCGGACCATCGTGCTCGAACTTCCAAGCGCTGATGCGTAGCGCAGAATCTTCAGTCACCGGCAGATTCACCGTGCCTGAATACTGCCGCAGGTTCAGCGAGCCGAATGAGGCCCGCAGAATCTCCTCGGTTTTTCCCAGCTCGGGCGCATTACTGACGATGTTCAGCAGCCCCGCGGAGGCATTCTTGCCGAACAACATCCCCTGAGGGCCTTTGAGCACCTCGACTCGTTGGATATCGACCAAATCGGCGAGCGATCCCACATTACGTCCCAACGGCACGCCGTCGAACGCGACGCCGGCGGACTGCTCCAAGCCTTGGCCGGTGGCAAACGTCGAGATGCCCCGGATGCCGAAGAAGTCGCCGCCCGGGGTGACGCCATGCACGAATTGCAGATCGGGAACCAAGCGTTTCAAATCGGACGTGTCGACCAGATTTTGCGACTGCAGCATGTCCTGCGAGACCACCGATACGGTCAACGGAACGGTCTGAATGCTCTGGACTCGCTTGGTTGCGGTAACGACGATTTCATTCAAGACATTGGCGGAATCCGTGGTGGAGTCCGACACTGCCGCCGGCACCCGCGCGGCATGCAACGTCATCAGACAGACGAAGCCCGCACTAGCGACTAGCAGTTGAAATCTTGAGATCTGCATTTGGTTAACTCCTATTACCTGGACTTTTTATCAATTCATTAATCAATGCGCCTGGACATTTGTCGTTCTGGTCCGTGCGTGGGAAGCGAAGCGAAAGGCTTGCTCATTTGCCGCCGGCAGGCAGTTCGCCCCCGGCGGCTTGTCCGGTTGCGGCGCGCTGTGGAGCTCTGACCAACGAGAGCTCCTTGCCAGTCGGCAGGCGCAGTGCGATGAGCATGCCGCCGGCGGTTCCGTCCTTGCGCGGATGGAAGGTCAGCGTCACTCGATCGCCGGCATTGATGTCGTTATGCTTCCAGCCTTGCCGCGTGAGTCCATTCGGGCTCGGCCCCTCGATCTGCCAATCCTTGGCTGCACCGTCGGGCCCCACCGCCGTGAGCACGAACCAGGAATGCGGATTGGTCCACTGTACCGACTTGAGGGTGCCATCGAGAGCGGTCGATTTATCGATGTCGAACATCGCGAGCGAATGATGTGCCAGGGCATCGCTCGCCAATGCGCTCAGCATCACGGCACAGAATACTGCTGGCATCGACATTCTCATCCGCACGGTCCGACGACGCCGGCAAATTCATCTACGGTTGATTTGTTAATTGAGAACTCCCCGGCCAATCGTGCCGCCGTATGTCCACTGCCTTAGGCGATCAATGCCATCCATTTTTAATTATCCGTTTCGCAGCACTGTACGGAGTCGCCTCGCGCGGCACTAGACGGCCTTTTTGCACGAGGGTCGTGCCTTATTCGACCGAATGGGAAGGTTCGCCGCCGCACTTCACCGGCAAGGAGAAAGACGTCCGCGGTACAGCTCACCGCTGGCGCATGAAATCCCCGCCTCCGCTTGTGATCCGTCCGTGATTCGTTCGGATACGGCACGACGCTCGTGCAAAAAAACGGACTAGTCCAGGACAGCGCGCCCGACGACGATCAGCATCGTTGGCCTGCGGGCTCGAGCGGGAGACAAGGGGATGAAACTGGCAACGCTCAAGGGATAACATGCGTTATCTGATCGCTACGGACACCGGCGGAACATTCACCGATCTTGCCGTCTACGACGCCGATACCGGCGCCACGCATTTCGGCAAGACGCTCACCAATTACACTGACTTGGTCGCCGGTGTTATCGAAGGCCTGGGCGACACGCGCGCCGACCTCACCCAGGCAGCCTTCCTGAAACACGGCACGACGCACGTCATCAACGCCTTTGTGCAGCGAAACGGCGCCCGCACCGCACTGGTTACGACGGCCGGCTTTCGCGATCTCCTCGAGATCGGCCGCGGCAACCGCGCAATCCCATTCGATTTGGCCTATCGCCGGCTGCCTCCGCTGGTCGAGCGCCGGTTGCGCTTCGAAGTGGCCGAGCGCATCAATGGCAGCGGCCAAGTCGTCACGGAACTCGATGAGGACGGGGTCCGCCGGATCGCCGCAACCCTTCACCAGGAACAGGTGGAGGCCGTCGCTGTCTCCTTCCTCAACGCGTTCAGCAATCCGAGCCACGAACAGCGTGCCGAGCAGATTTTGCGCGAGGCCCTGCCGCATGTCTTCATCTGCACGGGCACGTCGCTGACCCGCGAATGGTCGGAGTTTGAGCGGACCTCGACTGCGACCGCCAACGCCTATGTCGGACCCCGGATGGATCACTACGTCACCGGGTTTCGTGACCGTCTGCGCTCGCGCGACTTCCCCGGATCGCTCTACATGATGGGTTCCAACGGTGGGGTCATGGCGATCGAGCAGGCGGTCGCTCAACCGATTGCCCTGCTGGAATCCGGCCCGATCGGCGGCTGTATCGGCGCCGGCGCCTATGCGCGGGCGCTTAGATTGCCGAAGCTCATCGCCTTCGACATGGGTGGAACAACCGCCAAATGCGCGTTGGTCGAGAACGGCAATTTTGACGTGCAATCGACCTACTATGTCGGCGGCTATGAGAAGGGATTCCCGATCCGGACGCCGGTACTCGACATCGTCGAGGTCGGTGCCGGCGGCGGTTCGATTGCCTGGCTCGACGACAATGGCCGACTGAACCTGGGCCCGCGTAGCGCCGGATCCGAACCCGGCCCCATCGCCTTCGGACGCGGGGGCACGGAACCCACGGTAACCGACGCCAATGTCGCTTTGGGTCGCATCGGGTCCGATAGCTTTATGAACGGCAAACTGTCGCTCGATGTCGGCGCGGCCCGGTCCGCGATAGAAAAAACTCTTTCTGCCCCGCTCGGATATCGCGATGCGAGCGGCATCGATCGGGTCGCCCAAGGCATCCTGGACTTGGCCAATGTCACGATGACCAGCGCCATCAAGGAGATCACCATCGATCGCGGCCGCGACACGCGCGACTACGCACTGTTCGTTTTCGGCGGTGGCGGTCCGCTCTTTGGTGCCGATCTCGCCCGCGCCTTGGGCATCCGCGAGGTCATCGTGCCGCCGCAACCGGGCGCATTCTCCTGCCTCGGCATGCTGATGGCGGAGGCGCGCACGGATCTCGCCCAGACCTTCGTCATGTCGCTGGCCGACGAAGAGCTCGGCGCCGCCGCAGAAGTTTTGGGCAACCTCGAACGAGAGGCGAGCGCGGAGATGGCCAAGGATTTTGACGTGAGCCAGATCGCATTCGAGCACAAGGCAGAGATGCGGTACCGCGGGCAAAAACACACGGTCCGGGTCGATCTCGGTCGCAATCCGCGCGCGCAGGAGATCCGCCGATCCTTCGAGGACGTCTATGTCAGGCGCTACGGTCATCTGAATCACGAGACGGCGATCGAGTTCATCTCGCTTCATGTCGGAGCACTGGTGCCGACATCAAAGCCCGATCTGCACCAGGTGGGCCAAGGCGGCAAGCCTGCGCCGATGGCGCGGACTCATCGCCCGGTCTATTTCGGCGCGCTGGAGCAGCGTCTCGAGACGCCAATTTATCGGCGTGAGGATCTGCCGAAGGGATTCGCCTGCGACGGTCCCGCCGTCATCGAAGAATACAGTTCAACCACGATCGTCGGACTCGACGACCACATGTACGTGGGTGCCTTGGGCGAATTGCACATCACCTGTACCCCCACGAAGCAAGCCGGAGAATGGTCATGAATGCCGATCCAATCGCGAAGCAGATCATTCGTCACCAATTGATCGCCGTGCCCAACCAGATCGAAAAGAACATTGAACGCACCGCATTCAGCCCCTTGGTGCAGGAATACAAGGACTATTCGGTCGGCTTTGTCGATGCCGAAGGGCGTCTCGTCGCGCAGTCGCGCGGCAGCTTGCCGATCTTCGTCGCCAACGCCCTGGGAACCGCGGTGCGTGAGGGCTTAAGCTTAATCGGCAGCCACGGCATGAAGGCCGGCGACATCGTCATTTCCAATACGGCCGCGACCCTGGGGCAACATCTCAACAATGTCGCGGCTTACACCCCAGTACGCTACGAGGGCGAACTCGTAGGCTTCTTCGCCGTTCTCGTCCATTGGATCGATCTCGGCGGCTCGGTCCCGGGATCCTGCCAATCGACGACCACGACCGATATCTGGCAGGAGGGTGTCCAATACCCGACGATCAAGCTTGTCGAGGAGGGCAAGCGGCGTGAAGAGCTATTCCGCATGATCGCCACCAATACGCGCTTTCCACGGCTGCTGATGGGCGATCTCGAGGCGCAGATCGGCGGCTGCATAATGGGCCACGACTTGGTTCTCGATATCCTTCATGCCCACGGCCGGGCCGCCGTCGACGCAGCGATCGCCGATATGTGGGCCGATGCGAATGCGGTGGTGGGCAGAGCTATCGATGCGGCGCGGGCCGGCACCTATACGGCATTCTCCATGCTTGACGACGACGGCATCCGGCTTTCCGACCGCATCCCCGTCGGCGTCAGCGTCACGGTCGGTGATGGTAAGGTGAAGATCGACCTGTCCGGCATCGGCCCGCAGGTGGACGGTCCCTTCAATGCCGGCCGGAACGGGGGTGCCGTTGCCGCATCGCGGATCGCCTACAAATATTTGCTTGCGCCAAACTCCCCCGTCAACGAAGGTGATTTCGTGCGCCTCAACGTCGAAATTCCCGAGGGCACCTTTCTCAGCGCCCGACCCGACGCGCCGATTGGCGGGTCCGGTGCAATGATCCCGACGGTCGTCGACACGATCCTGATGGCACTCGGAAAGGCGCTCCCGGAGCGTCGGACCGCTGCTCATCATGGTATCTACGGCGTGCACAGCATCTATGGAAGGCTGCCCGGCAGTGACGAGCGCTTCTCCAATCTCGACACCGTCACCGGTGGCTGGGGAGCGAGCGCTACGACTGATGGCCCCGGTCCGTTCCGTTCGATGGCCCATGGTGACGTGCCAGATATCCCGGCCGAGCTTCAGGAAGCGTTCTATCCTTACCGCCTGCTGGCG
>JALYIW010000040.1 GCA_030775625.1 Pseudomonadota bacterium
GCTTTTTCGAATCGCTCGAATTCGGCCAGGGCGCTGCAATTTCGTTGTTGCATCGCGATGGGACGCTGCTGGCGCGATATCCCCACGTCGAACACATGATCGGAAAAAATCTCGAGACCGATCCTATGAAGGAGCTTCTGTCGAGAGCCGATCACGGAACGGCGCGCCTGATAAGCCCGGTGGACGGCGAAGAGCGGCTCGCATCGGCGCGGGCGCTGAGCGAATTTCCGCTCGCCATTATCGCAACGACAACCGTCGCGACCGCACTGACCGATTGGCGCACGCAAACCCGGTTTCTGGTAACAGCGGCCGGGCTTGCGGCCCTCGTGATCGCCTTCACCCTTTTGGTGATCGTTCGAAAGCTTTCGAAACAGCATGCCGATTCCGAGCACAGGCTTGCGCTCGAAAAGGAACGTCTCGATACCGCGATCAACAATATGACGCAGGGCCTGTTGCTGTACGACTCCGACGCCCGGATGGTGCTTTGCAACAAGCGGTATCTGGAAATGTATGATCTGCCTCCGGACATCGTGAAACCCGGCTGCCATTTCCGCGATATCGTCGCCTACCGGAAGGAGACGGGCACGTTCCGGGGGGATGTCGAAGAGTACTGCTCCGCCGTGCTCCGCACCGTGCTCCACGCGCGCATGGCCCACAAAGTCGTGCAACCGACAGGCGACCGGTCGGTCGAGATCGTCTATACGCCGCTGACAAATGGCGGCTGGGTTGCGACGCTGGAGGATATCACCGAGCGTAAACGCGCGAATGAGCGGATCGCGCACATGGCGCATTATGATGCGCTGACCGATCTGCCCAATCGGGCGCTTTTCCACGACCAGCTGGAAGACGAGCTCAAGCGCGCCAGGGGCGGCGAGAAGCTCGCGGTATTGTATATCGACATCGATGAATTCAAGAGCGTAAACGATTCGCTTGGCCACCCCGTGGGTGATGAATTATTGAGAGCCGTTGGCTCCCGGCTGCGCCGATGCGTCAGGGAAACCGACATCGTCGCCCGTCTTGGCGGAGATGAATTCGCAATCGTCCTGACGCCCCTCAACGAACCGGCCGATGTCACGAACCTGGTGGAGCGCATCTATCGCGAGATCCGGGAACCCTACGATTGCCTCGGTCATCAGGTCACGACCGATGCCAGCATCGGCATCGCGCTGGCTCCGCAGGACGCCAGCGACCTGGACCAAATTTTGAGGTGCGCCGATCTGGCGATGTACGAAGCCAAGGCCGAGGGCCGGCGAACCTACCGCTTCTTCGACGAGGGCATGGACCGTCGCATCAGGGCGCGGCGAACGATGGAGATGGACCTGCGCCGCGCGATAGCGGATGGCGGTCTGGAGCTTCACTACCAGCCATATATCGATCTGCGGACCGACAGGATCAGCGGCTGCGAAGCCTTGCTTCGGTGGAATCACCCCGAGCTGGGGATGATCTCGCCGGCCGAATTCGTCCCGATCGCCGAGGATACGGGATTGATCAACGAGCTCGGGGCATGGGTTCTGACGGCTGCCTGTGCCGAGGCCGCGACCTGGCCGGAATCGGTAAAGCTTGCCGTCAACGTGTCCCCCGTCCAATTCAACGAAAGCTTTGCGCTCAAGGTCGTCGGTGCGCTCGCGGCCTCAGGGCTTTCCGCGCAGCGGCTTGAACTGGAGATCACCGAAGCGGTGCTGATCCGCGATCATGCCGCAGCACTTTCCATCCTGCACCAGCTCCGCGCCATCGGGGTGCGGATCGCCCTGGACGATTTCGGAACCGGCTATTCGTCGCTCAGCTATCTGCAGCGGTTCCCGTTCGACAAGATCAAGATTGATCGCTGTTTCGTCAGCGATATCGCCAAGGCCGACGGTTCATCATCATCGATCGTGCAGGCTGTCATCGACATTGCCGATGCGCGCAGCATGACGACGACGGCGGAAGGCGTTGAGACCGGACGGCAGAAGAAGATACTTCAGGACCTCGGCTGCACCGAAATGCAGGGTTTTCTCTTCAGCGGCGCGCTTTCCGTTGCTGCGCTCAGGACCATGCTTTCTCAACGGAACCTGGTGGCAGCGTAATTCCTGCAAGGACCCCGGTACCGCTGTGGGAACTACGGGAAAATCGGGATTGTTAACGATACCTAATCGATTTGTTGCTTAAACTGCCGATGAATTGGGCGATTACCCAGTATTCAGAAGCAGATGAGCCATTCATGTCGTTTTCCCAGCTCGCCAAACTGCGCATAGGAACCAAGATATACGCCGTCGTCGGGCTGCTTTCAGTAGTCTCCATTGTCATTGCCGTGCTGGCGCTACTGGCGCTCACGAATTACAATTCACGTGTCGCCGAAATGCAGAACGCTTCTCAGCGTTCGTTCATTGGCGAGCAAATAAACTCCCTGATCTATGCCGTCGTCATGGACTCGCGCGGCGTGTATATGGCGCGCGACGGGGCCGAAGCGGAGAAATTCGGCAAGCCGATGCTGAAAAATCTCCAGGAAATCAAAAATCTCATCACCCGCTGGCGCGAGCTTTTGCCGCAGCAACGCAAGGGCGAAACCGACCGGGCCTCAGCTAATACCGATAAATTCATCGAGTTCCGGGCGGAAATGGTACGCCGCGGAATTGCCGAGGGGGGACCCGCGGCGCGGGAGTTGGGCGATAACGACGCCAACCGGGCAAACCGGCAAAGTCTCAATAAAGAGGTCGAAGCTCTCGCCAGATCGACGAATGCCGAGATCACCACCCTCAAGAACGAACTCGACGATTTTTATCACAGCAAGATAATTCAGCTCATCG
>JALYIW010000041.1 GCA_030775625.1 Pseudomonadota bacterium
GGCCAGCAGCGCGTACAATACCGGGTACTCGTTCGTGCAAACGATGATCTCAATCGCATATTCTTCGATGATGCGGCTCAACCGGCGAATCGCAGCGCGGTCGACCTTCTTGTTCACGTTCAGGCACTCGACGACTTTGGTGCGGCCCCGGTTCAGTTGCGGTAGCAGATCTCCCACTGGTTTGAGGTAGATCAGGATCGGTTCGAAGGCGTCCGTTTCGAGCAAATTCAGCAGGGCCACGGTATGCTTTTCCGCACCTCCGTAGCATAGCGAACTGACGATCGACAGGACGCGAACAGGACCGCGATTCATGTTGAGGCCGCACCGCCGGCCGGTCGATGCGCAAGCCGTCCCGTCGATCCTTCGATCGCACAGATATACGGCTGTAGAATTTTCTGCTCGCTGTATTCGCGTTCCATGTAGCGGCGGCACCGGGAACTCATCACGCCCCAGCGATCCGGATCGTCGGCCAGACTTTTCACCGCCGCGGCCATTTCTTCGATCGATCGCACGGCAATTCCCAAGCCTTCGCGCGCGATCACGCCGTCGGGATCGAAGAAGGCTATGACGGGTGTTCCACGTATCCAGGCTTGCAGATAGGAGTTCGGGAACCCCTCCGAGTCGGAAGTATTGACGAACACGCGGGCCCGCTCATAAAAATCGCCGACTTCGTGATAGGGAGTCTGGCCGTGGAATGTCAGGTTCGACATCGTGCGTGCATGTTCGCGGATTTCGTCGAACAATGCCTGAAATCCGGGTTGCGGTCCGCCGACCATGTGCATGCCGAGCGCCGGCAGGGATTTGGCCAGTTCGACGAACAGGTCGGGGCGCTTGAAAGCGCGCAGATTGTTGACCCACAGCACACGGATGTCGCGCTCGGTGAAGCTTCTGTGAGTACTTGGTTGATCCACGAGCATGGTCGCGAGTTGGCTGTCCAGTCCGTAATGGTTACGCATCGCTTTTCGCTGGGCTTCGCTCTGCGCCAGGATAATGTCGGTTCGGCGAAGCCCATATTCGTACAGCAACCGGTCGCGTCGATACGGCACCAACAGTTTGTCGGGTTCGCAATCCGTGTCATGCGCGATTCTGAAGATCAGGCGGCATCGATGAAACTTGCCATACACGGCAAGCTGGCCCAAACGCATGTCGGCGCAACTCAAGTAATATACGTTGGCCGCCGCTCGCCGCAGCGCCGACCAAACTCCGGTCCAGCGCGGGTGTATGAAGCGAAACCCCGGCAGTCCGGCATCGAAGCGAAAGGCCTTGAAGATTTTCACTCCGTCGCGCGTGAATTCGTCCGGCTGTCCATAGTCGCCCACGACCATTGACACTTGATAGCCGCGCCGTTGCAGCGCTTTTGCCAGCAGGGTTTGCTGGACTTGTTCCCCGCCAATCCCATGGCGGTTGAATTCGCGGGCCAGCACCGGAAGGTTCTCTAGTCCAACGAAACAAATGCTCGGTTTTTCCATCGCGACGCGCCGCCGGAAGCTCAACTAACCCGTCTAACGTCTGGTCGTGTCAACCTGAGCCAGTTTTTTGCTGCGGCGCATCGTAGGAAATCTCGGTGCCAGACCCCGTAAACTCGATGACCCGGTCGACCTGGTAGTCCTTTATATTCTTTGCATGCGTAAAGATGATCAGTTCCCCGAGTAATCCAAGCGCAAATAGCTGGAAGCCCAGCACCACCAGCAGGGAGGAGAGCAGCAAGGCCGGCCGATCGGCCAGCGCCTGGTGAAACGCCAGGCGCTGTGCGACCAATACGAGCACCAGCAGCAGTCCGATTCCGAACGTCGTCACGCCCACCATGCCGAAGAATCGGAGCGGCTTCTTGGTAAAACGAACCAGGAAGAAAACCGTGAAGATGTCCAGTATTCGATGCGTGTATTCGCTGGCTCGGTACATCCCCTTGAAGTCATCCTTTGGCGACTGGCGCATGTCGATTTCGCGCACACGGAAGCCCTGGCGGTCGGCCAGCACAGCGAGGAACCGGTGTTGATCGCCGTACAGGGAGATCTCTTCGAGCACACGCCGTTTCATAGCCCGGGCACCGCACCCAAGGTCGCGCAGTGGTATCGCGGTCACCCAGGAGACCAGCTTGTGGAACGCCGAACGGCGGATTCTTGAGGGCATCGTTTCCTTTCGCGGCGAACGATGTCCGATGCAGATATCCGCACCCTCCAGTCCGTTCAAGAGCTTCCTAATGTCATCGGCTTCTATTTGATGATAGGCCGGAAGCGTCACGACGACTTCGCCGGTTGCCTGATCGAAACCGGCCATGAGTGCGGTGGATTCGCCGAAGCGGCGTGTGAGGCTGATGATGACGACCGGTTCGCCCCGCGCACACAGAGCTTTCAGTTCCCTTTCGCACTCCGGATGAGGACCGTCCAAGACAAACACCATCTCCCAGCGGGCGCCGGTCGGTTCCAGCCCGCGTTTGTATTCACCGTACAATTCTGTGAGATTTTCAAATCTTACGCCGACTGGCACGATTACCGACAATTGCACGATCTGCTCATTCTGAATCATTGCCAAATCCTTATTGAACGGACCGTGACGGCCGTTCTATGCGCTGCGTGAGGCGGGAGAACTGGTGATCGCGCATATCGCCTAGCTTATACACGATTTCGCCGAAGGCTCCGCCGCTCGCAAGGATGAACGCGGCGGTCAAGAAAATAACGCCGGAACCAGCGATCGGCAGGGACAGGGGATCGTGCATCACCAGCTTGCTGTAGGCCGTGTACGCGAGGGCTAGCGATCCGACCAGGCAAAGCGGAAGGGATAGCATACTGAACCAAAGCAGCGGCCGCGATGTGAACGATGCAACGGTCTTGATGACCATCAAATCGAGGAGGACCTTGTAAACACGCGACAAGCCGTACTTGGACTTTCCGAACTGCCGCGCATGATGACGCACCTTAATCTCGCCGATCTTCGGGCCCGCGATCGAGGCCATCGCCGGAATGAAC
>JALYIW010000042.1 GCA_030775625.1 Pseudomonadota bacterium
CCTGCGTACTGGCGACCGCAATGGCGGCGCAGACGCTCAGCCTCTTCTCACTGCTCGGACGCGGCTGGCTGGCGATCTTGTGGTGGGCGACGCTGTCGGGCGGATTATGGTTTTGCGAAGCGCGGCAAAGGCGCCGGACTTAAACGCTTTGCGCTGCTTGCACATGCAATCAGCATTGAGTGATGTACTCACGGGTATGCTAATGTTCGCTCGGTGAAACAGGGAGACGCCTGAAGTGAAGTCTTTATTGATGATTGTCGGGTGACGCTTGCTGTTCAATAGTTCGGCCGGCTGTACGTAAATCGGCGGTCACCCATGATCCCGGCTCGAGAAGCTCTCGCACTCTTGCAGGAGGGCAACCGGCGCTTCGTGTCGGATATCACCAGCCGCGATGCATTTGCAAGCCGGACGCGTCGCCTCGAGCTTGCCTCCGGCCAGGAGCCGTTCGCCGCGATTCTCGGCTGTTCCGATTCCAGGGTGCCGGTCGAGATTGTCTTCGATCAGGGTCTCGGCGATCTATTCGTAATCCGCGTTGCCGGCAACATCGTTGCCCCCTCGCAAATCGGCAGTGTCGAGTTTGCCGCGGAACAGTTTGGAACGCGGCTGGTCGTGGTCTTGGGCCATTCGCAGTGTGGTGCGATCGCCACCACGCTGCAACAGCTGCAGCGCCCGATTGAGAATCAATCGCGCAATCTCCACTCGATCGTGGATTTGATCCGGCCGTCTATCGAGGGTTTGTTGGCGACTGAGCTGCGGCACGACCTCGGTGCTTTGGCGCGCGAGGCGGTTCGCGCGAATATCCGGGCATCGGTAAGACGCTTGCGGCATGGATCCAACATCATCGAGCAATTGATTCAAGAGGCGGGGCTCATGGTGGTGGGGGCCGAATATTCCTTGCAAACCGGCGTGGTCGATTTTTTCGATGGATTGCAGGAGAGCGGCCTGTGACGATAGGCTGGACGAGCATCAGCGACGGCGAGTACCATCGCCCCCCTTGCCGTGCGCCTGTAGCTCAGCTGGATAGAGTGTCGGCCTCCGAAGCCGAAGGTCCCGCGTTCGAATCGCGGCAGGCGCACCAAGTTACGTATGTACCCGCTAGGACACCGGTGCTAGTGCTTGTACTCTTGCGCTGCGAGGTCGCTGATCAAGGAGAGTAGGGACTCGGAACTTCCGGCAGTACGCGCGTCGGCGACGAATTTACCGTTGACGACGAACGTCGGAACTCCGTCGATGCGATATCGCTGCACCAGTTGATCAGCTCGCTGTAGCGAGGTCTCCACCGATATGGAGTGATACGCCGTCCTGAAATCGTCTTCGCGAATGCCGAATTTCTTGGCGAAGATTGTTTGGATGCGCTCCGATTCCGCCGTGTCGTTCGGATCCGCGGCGACCAATGGATTGCCGTTGACGTGAATTTCCTTGAAGACCTCGCCGTGCAGCCGCTCGATCTTACCCAGAGCCACCAAGGTGTAATACAAACGCGCCAGTGAGCGGTGGCCTTCGTTCCACATGACGTGGACGCGTGAAAAGGCAATGTATGAGGGCTTGGCTTTTTTCCACGATTCGACCAGGGGATCGATGCCGTTACAGTGCGGGCAGGCGTACCAAAAGAACTCAAGAACTTCGACTTGTCCTGCGGGAGCGGCCGTGGGCTGCGTCGGCACCAGTCGCGTATAATTCACGCCTTCCTGCCACAGGGTGGGTCCGGTGAGCGCGCCGGCCGATGCCACGGGCGTGGTCGCCGCGACGGTCGAGGCGACCGCCGCCAATAGGGGATTGTGAGCGCCGCTGTCGCTGGTTACTTCCTCGACGGCTTCGGAACCATCCTCGTTGAGCCGGGTGATTTTTGAGGTCTGCTCCGATGCCTGCGCCGATTTTTGCTGCGAGGCTTCGGCCTGCGTGCCCGCAGCAGGGCGGCTGATCGCGGCGGGTGCAGTGGTCCTCTGAGCGGTTCGGTCCTGCGCCGACTGTTGTTTGCCGCACGCGGCCAGCGCGAGCGCCAAACCGAGCAGTGCAAGGCGCCGCGAGACACGCATGGTCAGCGCAGACCTTGTAGGTAGGAGGCAAGATTGCGCATGTCGGTGGGAGACAAACGCTTGGAGATGGTCTGCATGATGCCATTGGGGCCTGTGGGGCGAGACCCGGACGCATAGTCGTTCAGTTGCTTCACGACATACACCGATTGCTGGCCGCGCAGAGCCGGAAATTTTGCGGGGCCGTTGCCGCCGCCGACGGGGCCGTGACAGGCCATGCATGCCGGAATTCCCCGCACTGCGTCGCCGGCGCGATACAGCTTTTGGCCGGCTTGCCAATAAGAAGGGTCGGCTTCCAGCCCGGTATTGGTCAAAGCATCGAAATAAGCACCCAAATTCGCCATGTCCTCCGCGGTCAAGGTCACGGCGTTCGGCATCATCACCGGATTGTTGCGCTTACCTTCCTTGAAGTTCTTGAGCTGGTCGGCGATATAGTCTGCGCCGAGGCCGGCGAGGCTGGGCCATTCGGGATTCGTGCTGTTGCCATTGACGCCGTGACAGGCCTGACATACCACTGCTTTGGCGGCGCCCGCTTCGGCGCTGCCGGCCGATATGCTGAGGTTACTGACGATCGCGCCGGAGAACGCTGCTAGGAGAATCCAAAACCGCTTCATGATCGCCTGTTACCCCATTCTTATGTGAGTTGTGATCGACTCTAAATTGTACACTAGAGTCAATAATTTGCGTCCCAGTGCCCCATGCCGACTTACTCCAATGTGAAATTCCTGACCAGTGCGGCCGAGACGCATCAACTCGCGCCCGACACCGGCAGAGAGATTGCCTTTGCCGGACGCTCCAACTCGGGTAAATCGACGGCGATCAATGCCATCACTCGCCGGACGGGGTTGGCGCGCGTCAGCCGAACGCCCGGGCGCACCCAGTTGATCAATTTCTTCGAACTCGCGCCCGAACGAAGGCTGGTGGATCTGCCGGGGTATGGATTCGCCAAGGTCCCAGAACGAATTCGCTTGCATTGGCTGCAGCTGATGGAGCATTACTTCAACGTGCGTGAATCTTTGGTTGGCCTGGTGCTCATCGTCGACAGCCGCCGTGGTCTGGGTGCCCAAGATGCGGCGATGCTCGAATGGGTACTCGCCAGGAACCGCTCCGCGCATGTTTTGCTGACCAAGGCCGACAAGTTGAATCGGCGAGATTCGCAGCAGGTGCTGAAGGACACCGTTGCGGCTTGCTCCGACACCGCCGTGACAGCCCAATTGTTCTCAGCGCATTCAAAGCTGGGATTCGATGAGGCAAGGAATGTGATGGACGGCTGGTTGGACGCCGCATAAAAAAAGCCCCGGTGGAAGCTTTGAACTACCACCGAGGCAGACCAACCCGGCATGGGGATGACAGACCGGGTCATGCCCGCTCAGGGAGAAGAGCGGGGAGCGACTTTCACGCTCATTCAATTAGAGGGGGGTGCCTCCCGAAAAGTTCCAGCCTAAATTGGCCGATTTTTAGGCCTTAGGCAGGCCGATCGGACATTCACAAGATCGCTTGGGCTTGATCTTGCGCCAAATCGCGCAAATAGGCACGTTTTATCGCGGCTGCGATGCCGTGGCCGGGCGTCAGGCAAAGTCCTACATCCAGAATCCTAAGGTGGGATCAGTGCGCTTCGTCCCAGTTACGGCCTACCCCCACGTCAACCCGGAGCGGCACAGCGAGCTGGGCCGCGCCAGCCATATGCGACCGCAGTTGTTCCACAAGGGAGGAGACCGCATCTTCCGCCGCCTCCAGGACCAATTCGTCGTGTACCTGCATGATGAGCCGCGCCGGCGCGCGCGAGGTTTGCAGCCAGGAATCCACTTCGATCATGGCGCGCTTGATGATGTCTGCGGCGGTCCCCTGCATGGGGGCGTTGATAGCGCTGCGTTCCGCGTACTGGCGCAGCGCCTGATTGCGCGACTGAATGTCCGGAAGATACAGCCGCCGGCCGAAAACCGTTTCGACGAAGCCGTTCTCGCGCGCCTTGCGACGAGTCTCGTCCATGTAGCGCTTCACGCCCGGATAACGTTCGAAGTAAAGGTCGACATACTTTTGCGCGTCGCCGCGGCCGATTCCCAGCTGACGCGCCAGGCCGAACGCCGACATGCCGTAGATCAATCCGAAATTGATGGCCTTGGCGGAGCGCCGCTGATCGGCAGTCACCGTGTCGAGCGTCCCACCGAACACTTCGGCCGCGGTTGCCTGATGCACGTCGCGGTCCTCGGCAAACGCGCGCAGCAAACTCGCATCTCCTGAGAGGTGCGCCATGATGCGCAATTCGATTTGCGAGTAATCGGCGGCGACCAGCAGGTGGCCGGGCGGCGCGACGAAAGCTTGGCGAATGCGACGGCCTTCGCGGGTACGGATGGGAATGTTCTGTAGATTTGGATCGGTGGACGAGAGCCTGCCGGTGGCCGCCACCGCCTGATGATACGAGGTGTGGATGCGCCCGGTGACCTGGTTGATTTGTTCGGGAAGCTTGTCGGTATAAGTGGACTTGAGCTTGGCGACGCCGCGATATTCCAAAATCAATTTGGGCAGAGCGTAGGCCGCAGCCAGATCCTCGAGCACATCCTCCGCCGTCGAGGGTTGACCGGTCGGGGTTTTGCGAATGACCGGTATGCCCAACTTGCCGAATAGGATTTCCTGCAACTGCTTCGGCGAATCCACATTGAACACGCCGCCGGCTTCCGCATGCGCCTGAGTTTGAAGCTCCAACATTCGCGAGGCGAGTTCCGCACTTTGTATTCTCAACAGTTCGCGATCGACGAGCACGCCGGTGCGCTCCATGCGGATCAGTACCGGCACCAGCGGCTGCTCAATGGTCTCATACAGCGCCTTGAGCTTCGGAATCGCGTCGATCCGCGGCCAGATCGCCTGATGCAATTGCAGCGTCAGATCCGCGTCTTGTGCCAAATATTCCGCGGCTCGATGGACCTCTACTTTGTTGAAGGCGATCTGCTTGGCGCCTTTGCCGGCGACATCTTCATAGAGAATAGTTTTGGCGCCGAGGTACTTGGCGGCCGTTGCATCCATGTCGTGGCGGGTCGCCACGCTGTTGAGCACATACGACTCGAGCATGGAATCGAAACGCTGCCCGTTGAGCGCAATGCCGTGATTGGCCAAGATGTGGGCATCGTACTTGAGATGATGTCCCAGTTTGGCCTTGGTCAGATCCTCTAGAATCGGCTTCAGCGCCGACAGTACCGCGTCGCGACTCAATTGCGCCGGCGCGCCCGCGTAATCGTGGCCCAGCGGTACATAAGCCGCCTCTCCGGCGGCGACCGCGAAGGACACACCGACCACTTGGGCGCGCATGTGGTCGGGACCGTCTATTTCGGTGTCGAAGCAAATCAGCGGCGCGGCTGAGAGCTTTGCCAGCCACGCATCAAACGCCGCTTGGGTCAGCACCGTGTGGTAATCGCGAGCGACAGCCGGCGCGGGTGACTCCATCACCGCGACGGCAGCGACGACTTGCGCACCCTCGGCATCGGTGCTCTGGACGATCACCACATCGACGACGGCCGCCGCCGGCGTATCTTCGGGCCCCAAGGACTTGAGCAACGCGCGTAATTCCAATCGTGTGTACAGTTCGCGCAGCCGCGGGATGTCGGGCACGCCGGGGCTGAGCGCTTCGGCGGTGACTTCCAACTGCAACTCGGTGTCTATGGTCGCGAGCTTGCGCGACAGCTCGAGCATTTCGAACTCATTGCGCAGATTCTCGCCCACCTTACCGCCGATATCGCCGGCATGCGCGATAAGTTCGTCGAGAGTCTGATATTGATTCAGCCACTTTGCGGCGGTCTTGGGACCCACGCCGTTGATCCCCGGAATATTATCCGAACTGTCGCCGACCAGTGCGAGGTAATCGATGATTTGCTCCGGGAACACATCGAATTTCGCCTTCACGCCGATGCGATCCAAACGTGTGTTGCTCATGGTGTTCAGCAACTCGATCTGCGGTCCCACCAGCTGCGCCATGTCCTTGTCGCCGGTGGAGATGAGCACATTGAAACCGGCGGCAGCTCCGTGCTTCGCCAGCGTCCCAATCACATCATCCGCCTCGACTCCGGGCACCCGCAGCAGCGGCAATCCCATCGCCGCGACGCTGTCGTATAGGGGTTGCACTTGAGAGCGCAGGTCATCGGGCATGGGTGCGCGATGCGCTTTGTACTGATCGAATAAATCATCTCTAAACGTGCGGCCCGGAGAATCGAACACGATGGCGATGCGATCAGGCTTCTCTTCCTTCATCATCTTGTTCAGCATGTTGAGCACACCCAAGACGGCGCCGGTGGGTTCTCCTTTGGAGTTCGTGAGCGGCGGCAACGCGTGGAAGGCGCGATACAAATAGCCCGAGCCATCGACCAGAATGAGTTTGCGCCCGCTCATTAATTGATCTTCACGAGTTCAAGGCGGAGCGGACGCCGGGGGGACGGTCGGACCGGGGCCGGCCGCGGTGCCGGCGTCCGCGGGCGCCGGACTCGGCGTTGAACCGCTCGCCGGTTTTGCAGGCGCAGGTAAGGCCGGCGGTTTCGGCGCGACGCGTGTGTGTATGGGCGGGTCGGGCAGAACCAATGGCCCTTTTTGGCCGCAACCCAGCATCACACCGGCGAAACAAAAAAGGGCGCAGAGGCGAGGAAATTTCATCTCGGCAGTATACCGCCTGGCGTGGCGCGGCTGTTTGCCCGGAACTTCAGGCATTGCGGCCTGGGGCGCCATGTGGACGTTCTAGGGTAGCGCCGGTTCCGCTCTATACTGAGGCAATGACATGCCTGTGCCGACCCTTTATTCGACCGTCGATTTTAATTGCACTTACCGCATCCGTCGCTGTCGGCGGATGCACGCATGGTGAAGTCGCGCCGCGCACGGCCGGCCTCGACCCCACGACGCGCGCGCTGCGCGCGCAAGTGGACACCATCGTGGTCATCTACGCTGAGAACCGCGCCTTCGATAATTTGTACGGTAACTTTCCGGGCGCCCGTGGCCTCACTCAGGTGGTGGATCCGAGCGGTCGACCATTGCCGGCGTACGTACCGCAGCGGGATCGGGATGGGTCGGTGCTCACGGCACTCCCCCCCACCTGGGGAGGTGTGACGGCGCCCGGCTATGAGCCGACCGTCACCGAAGCGCAAAGCGTCGGCTTGCCTAATGCGCCGTTCTCCATCGAACACTCCTTTAGCGCGCAGTCCAATGTCGCCCTATCGACATCATCCGTAACCCGCGACTTGTCGCATCGCTTTTTCGAACATCAGATGCAGATCGATGGCGGCAAGAATGACGGCTATGCGGCCTGGAGCGACGCGGGTGGCCTCACCATGGGACATTACGACTACAGCGGTTCGGCCCTCTTCGCCTTGGCCAAGGAATTCGTGCTCGCCGATAATTTTTTCCAAGGCGCTTTTGGCGGTTCTTTTTTGAATCATCAGTATTTGATTTGCGCCTGTGCGCCGGAATATCCCAACGCCGAGGCGTCGGCCGCGAAACCTTCCATCGCGATCCTCGAGCACGACGGCGCCGGGCATTATTTACCGCGACTCAAGCTCGGCGAGACTTCTCCGGCGTCGGCCCTCGATGGACCGCCGAAGTTCGCGAGGAGCGGCAATATCGCGCCGAGCGATTATTTCGGGGATGCCCAGTTCCATGCGATCAACACCATGCAGCCTGCGTACCAGCCGAGCGGCAACGCTCCGGCCGCAAACTCCACCGATTTTGACTACGCCGACCCGGGCAACGCCACCACTCTGCCGCCGCAGACGCGCGCCACGATCGGCGACGCTCTGGACGACAAAGGCGTGAACTGGGTTTGGTATTCGGGGGCGTGGGATGCCGCGGTCTCTGACGGCAGGCGGCCCGCCGCCAAAACGCGAGAGGTGATCTATGCGCCGCAGACGCTCGCCGGCACCCCAGACTTTCAGCCGCATCACCAGCCCTTTAATTATTACGCGCGTTTCGATCCCGGGGCGCATGCCGAGCAGCGCGCCGCGCATATGAAGGATTACCGCGAACTGCTGGCAGACGCGGCGGCCGGCCGCCTACCGCCGGTCGCATTCTACAAACCGCAGGGCAACCTCAATCAGCACGCCGGATATGCCTCGGTCGCCGAAGGCGACGCGCATATCGCCGAGTTGGTTGCGAAACTCCGTGCAAGTCCGCAGTGGCGGCATATGCTGATCGTCATCACCTATGACGAATTCGGCGGCGCTTGGGATCACGTCGCGCCTCCGGCGGGCGATCTGTTGGGCCCTGGCGCGAGAATTCCGGCGCTGATCATTTCCCCTTTGGCGAAACACGGCACCGTCGATCACACCCAGTACGATACCGGGTCGATTCTGCGTTTGATCGCGCGCCGCTTCGATCTGCAGGTGCTTCCAGGAATCAGCATGCGCGATAGAGGTCTCGCGGCGCATGGAGCCTCACCCATGGGCGATTTAACCAACGCGCTGGACTTGGGGCGCTGAGCGCCCGCCGGGACACGCTAGTTCGACGCGCCGCTCGCTTTGACGCTGATCAGCTCGACGTCGAATATCAACAGCGAACCCCCCGGAATTCCCGGCTTTTGGCTGGTGTCGTAGGCGAGAGCCGGCGGCACGAACAGCTGCCATTTGGCGCCCGGCTTCATCAGCAGCAGCGCCTCCTGCCAGCCCTTTATCACGCCGCTCACAACGAAGGACGCCGGCATACCGCGCGCATAAGTGCTGTCGAATTCGGACCCGTCCAATAACTTGCCGCGGTATTGCACGGTTACTTGGTCCGTGGGCCTCACGGCCGCAGCCGTGCGAGTTCCGGGTATCAGGACCTTGTATTGCAGACCGGAGGCGGTGGTCGTGACCCCTTTCTCGTGCGCGTTTCGCGCCAAGAAATCCTTCGCGGCCGTCTGGTTCTGTTTAATGGCCGCTTCCATGGCGGAGCGCACGACCTCCTGCAAGCGCATCTGGTCCGCCGCTGTGCTCCTCTTGCCCTGCAATCCATCTTTGAAACCACGCGCCATGGTATCGATGGCCAGCTGGTCGCCTATTCCCAGACGGTGCAATTGTTCGCCAAACGTCAGTCCAAACAGGTAGCTGGTCTCGTCGGCGGTCGGCGGTACGGCTGCTGTGTCCGGCGCGCTCGACGCAGCGGCCGGCGGCGGAGCCGGCGCGGGTGCAGCCGTCACAGGTGCAGCCGTCACAGGTGCATTGACTGCCGCCGCTGCGATCATGATGCATGCGACTGTGATGTGTTTCATGCCGCGAACGATACCCTGCGCAGGGCTGCCAAGGCTAGGGTGAACTGCCGCCGGAGCCGCGCCGCAGCACCGCAACGGTAAGCCGCGCCGTGCAAACCAATATGCGGGCGTCGTCTACAATGTCGATGGTCCAGACTTGGCTGCGCCCGCCCAAATACACGGGGCGCGCGGTGCCGGTGACGAATCCGGAGCGCGCCGAGCGCACGTGATTGGCGTTGATTTCCTGACCTACGCATAGGGATTCCTTGATATCGACGCACATGTTGGCCCCCGCGCTGCCCAGGGTTTCGGCAAGCGCAACCGAAGCGCCGCCGTGCAACAAGCCATAAGGCTGTTTGGTCCGCCCGTCGACCGGCATGGTGCCACGAATGAAATCGTCGCCGATTTCCGTGAATTCGATCGCGAGGTGTGCGTTCAGCGTTCCTTCCCGACCGGCATTCAACTCAGCCTCTGTCCGCACGCTCTTCCATACTCTCATTCGGAATCCTCGAGCTTCGCGGCGACGCGCCGGTAGGCTTCGCGAAAAGGAATGCCTTCCTGAACGACCAAGGCGTTGGCCGCGGCGGCGGCATGAATCCCCGGATCGAAGCGAATGTTCTCCGGCCGAAAACTAACCCCCTGCAGCGCGCTCGGCAAAATTGCGAGGGTCTGCAGGCAGGAATCGATGCCGCGGAACAAAGGAGGCTTGATGAGCTGCAGATCTCGGTGATAACCCGAGGTCAGTTTCTGAGTGATTCCGAGCACTTCGTTGAGAGCCGCCTGCGCCACGGCGCTACGGCCGCGCAGCAGCTCGAACACATCCGGATTGCGCTTCTGGGGCATGATGGATGAGCCGGTGGTGAATGCGCCCGGCAGACTCACATAGGCGAATTCCTGAGTGTAAAAGAGCAGGAGGTCGGCTGCGAGACGACCGGCATCTTGCGTAAGCAGCGTGATTTCGAACAACAATTGCGCTTCGGCTTTGCCACGCGACAATTGCACGGCCGTCACCGGCTCTTGAGTCACGGAAAATCCCAGGGCGCGTCGCGTCGCTTCGCGGCTGAGATCGAGATTGGGAGTGCCGTAACCTGCCGCGGAGCCCAAGGGGTTTTTGCAGATGCGGCGCTGAGTTAAATCCAAGCCCTCGGCATCGTCGCGAATCTCCGCCGCAAATCCTTGCGCCCACCACGCCACGGTGCTCGGCATGGCCTGTTGCATGTGTGTGTAGCCGGGAAGCACGACCGTACCCTGCCGCGCCGCGAGCGCGTCGAGGGCGTCCGCCACGGCCAATGCGCCGCGCCGCAGTTCCTCGGCGGCGTCGCGCATATAAAGGCGCAGCGCGGCGAGGACTTGGTCATTGCGCGAACGGCCGGTATGCAATCGACCGCCGGTCTCCCCGATGCGGTCGGTGAGCAGGTTCTCGATAGCCGTCTGGCAGTCTTCCTGCTCGAGCGAGATGCGCCAGGAGCCGCTCGCGTGCTCCAGTCCGATGGCGGTCAAGGCATCACGAATCGAATCCATGTCTGTGGCCGCCAGCAGTCCCTGGGCCGCCAGCATTTCCGCATGTGCAATCGAGGCTTGAATGTCGTAGCGCACCAGGCGGGCGTCGAGAATGTAGTCATCGCCGGCCGTGTAGCGGAGCACTCGTGCATCGAGCGCAGCACCCTTGTCCCAGAGCCGCGTCATGTGTGCGAGCGCCGTGTCATGTGGTTCATGCGCGTCAGTATACGGGTGGCGCGCGTCACGAGTTCGCCGCAGCGCTCAGTTGTTCTGCCGGGCTCAATGCTTTCAAGTCCGCCACCACCAGCGTGCCGGTGCCTTCATTCGTGAAGATTTCGGCCAACAGACTATCGGCGGACTTATAACTGATCACATGCACGCGGCGAACGCCGCCGCGAATGGCATGCTCGATGGCGGTGGCCTTGGGCAACATCCCGTCCTTCAAGCTGCCGTGGTCACGCAGCTTTTTCATGCCATCGATGTCCGTGTACGAAATCACCGAACTCGGATCCTCGACGCGTTCGAGAATTCCTGGCGCTCCCGTGCAGAGCACGAGTTTTTCCGCCGACAGTGCGCCGCCGATGGCGGCGGCCACCGTATCGGCGTTGATGTTGAGCAGTATTCCATTGGAATCGGCAGATAGGGGGCTGACCACGGGCATCAAGCCGTCGGCCAGCAATTTTTCGATGACTGTGGAATTCACCGAATCGATGTCGCCGACGAAGCCGTAATCGACTGTTTCGGGCGAGCCTTCCTTGATTCGCACAGGGGGGCGCCGATGCGCGCGTATCAGGCCCGCGTCCACGCCGCAGAGGCCGATGGCTTCGATGTCGAGTTCACGGCAGATCGCCAGGATGCGGGTGTTTATCAAGCCGTTGAGCACCATGGACGTCACGTCGATGGACTTCTGATCGGTGATACGGCGGCCATTGACCATGCGGGTGTCGATGCCGAGTGTAGCCTGCAAGCTGTCCAATTGCGGACCGCCGCCATGCACCAGCACTGTTTTGATGCCTACCTGATGCAGGATGGCGACCTGTTCTATCAGGCTGCGCGTCGACAGTTCGTCGTTGAACACGGCGCCGCCCGCTTTGATGACAAAGACCTTATTCTTGTACATGCGGATATAGGGCGCCGCGCTCTTGAGCGCTCGCACGGCGACGGTGGGGTCGGGTCGACTCATGATCATTTAAGAATACTCCGAAACAACAATCGATCAGGACAGCATGCGGTGCAGAACGGCCATCTGCACCACGAGGCGATTGAACGCCTCAGGTTTGACGACCGCGCGCGCACCATCGAGAATTTCGTCGGCGACGGCGACATTGCGGCGCACGGGCAGGCAATGCATGAGCGTCGCGCCCGGCGAGGCATTGGCGAACCAGGGCTCGCGTACGCACCAGTCCATGAGATCGGCGCGCAGCCGCGCATCTGCCTCGACGTCGCCGTAGTGGGTGGTGCAGCCCCATTCCTTGGCGTACAGGACCTTTGCGCCGCGCATGGCCGCGGCTCGATCAGCGGTCTCGGTGACAGTTCCGCCCGAGGCCGCCGCCGCGAAACGAGCCTTGTCCATGATTTCCCGGGGTAGAGCGAAGCCCTCCGGGCGAGCCACCACTACCTCCATGCCGCGCATCGCCGCCATGTGAAGCGTCGCGGCGGGAACGGCCAAAGGCAGCGGCTTGGGATGGTAAACCCAACTCAGAACGAACTTGGCGTGTCGCGAAACATCGAGTTCGTCCAGGGTGCGCCAATCCGCCAATGCCTGACAGGGATGGTTCGCGGCAGACTCTAAGTTGATGAGGGGTTTGTCGCAAAGAGCATCGATCGTGGAGAACACCCTCTCTTCGAGATCCTCCGCTAGGTTCTTACCCTCGGCGAAGGCGCGCACGCCCAGGGCGTCGCAATACGAGGCCAAGACCGGAATGCCCTCGCGGATGTGTTCGGCGGCGAGGCCGTTCATGACGATGTTCGGCCGCGTCTCCAATTGCCAGGTTCCCTGGCCGGGGGTGATCACGAAGGAGCTTCCGCCGAGGCGAGTCATGCCCGCTTGAAACGACGACAAGGTGCGCAGCGAGGAATTGAAAAACACCAGCCCGAGTATCTTGCCCGCCAAAGCACGAGGTTGAGGCTTGTGGTGCAGCGATTGCGCAAGCTCGAGCAGATCGACCACCTCCTCGCGGCTGAAATCGGCCAGGTCGAGGAAGCGCTTCATGCGGATATCTGCGCCAGGGCGTCGCTCAATTGATCGACATGGCCCTCGTTCATGATATAGGCCGGCAGCAAGCGCAGGATGTGCGGATCACCGCTGGTGCCGGCGAGTATGTTTTTCCCGAGGAGGGCCGCCTGCACTTCTTTGGCCGGACGAGAGGTTTTCAATCCCAGCAAAAACCCCGCGCCTTGCACACCGAGAACGGGACCAATGATGCAACTCGAACGAATGTACGTGGATACCTGGCGCACGTTCGCCAGCAAGGATTCCGATTCGATGGTGTCCATCACCGCTTCGGCGACCGCGCAGGCCATGGGGCCGCCGCCGAAAGTGGTACCCATGTCGTCGTACTTTATCTGCTCTGCGACGCGACGCGACACCAACAGCGCGGAAACCGGAAAGCCGTTTCCCAATGCCTTGGCGGCGGTGATCATGTCCGGCGTGACGCCGTAAAAATTGGCGGCGAAAGGGGCGCCGGTGCGGCCCATTCCACATTGCACTTCGTCGAAAATCAACAAAGCGCCGACTTCGTCGCAGCGACGGCGTATTGCCTGCAACATCGGCTTACCGATATCGTAGGCGCCGCCGACCCCTTGGATCGGCTCGACGATGACGGCGGCCGTGCCCTTGTCGACGAATTTCTCGATGGCAACGGGGTTGTCGCGCGGCGCGAAGCTCACATCGAAGGGCGTGCGCGGAAAGCCGTACCATTTTTCGATGGCGCCCCAGGTGACCGCCCCGGCAGCGGCGGTTCTGCCGTGCCAACCTTGCTCGAGCGCGACCACCTTGCCGCGGCCCGTCATTTTGAATGCGAGCTTCAGGGCATTTTCATTGGCTTCAGCGCCGCTGTTGATCCAGAACACGGTATCGAGCCCCAGTCCGGCGAATTTCGCCAAGCGCGCGGCCGCGCGTTCGCGGATGACCATGGGAAGAGCGTTGGTTTGAAAGGCCATCTGGCGTGCTTGGCGTTCGAGGGCGGCCAGCCAGCGCGGATGCCCGTAGCCTAAGCCTGCAACGGCATGGCCCCCGTAGAAATCCAAAATTTTGCGGCCGTCGCGCGCATACAGCCACACGCCTTCGCCGTGGGCCACTTCGATGGGGTATTGCGCGAACACCTGGGCCAGATGGCCGGCATAGGCTTTTGCCGTCGCAGGAGTGAGGGCCGCCGAGTGTGTTGAGGTCGTCATATTTTTTCAAGTCCAGCCGGGTGCCGGGGTGGTAAGGCCGCTCATTTCAGGAATACCCAACAAGCGATTCATCCATTGCACCGCACCGCCGGCGGCGCCCTTGTTGAGATTGTCGAGCACCGACATCACGGCGATGGAGGTGCCGTTGGTCACTACGCTCAAATTCGCGTAGTTGCTGGTCGCCACATCCTTGATGCGGGGGGGGTTGTCGCCGACCCGCACGAAAGGACAATCCTGATAGTAGGATTTCAAGGCATCCAAAGCTTGGGCCGTGGTGATGGGTTTTTTCAAACTGGCCTGCACCGTGACGTGAATACCGCGCGCGAACGGACCTGAGTGAGGCACGAAATTAAATTCCGCTTCGACGCCGGTGGCGAGCTTGGCGCAAGCCGTGATTTCCGGGACGTGTCGATGGCTGAGCGCGCCATAGGCGTACAAATCGCTGTGGCGCTGAGGATGATGCGTCCCCTCGGCGGGCTTGCGGCCCGAGCCCGTGCTGCCGGTGATGCCGGTGACGAACAGACGAGTGTCAGTCAATTCCAAGGCCAACAAGGGCACGCTGGCGAGCAGGGTGGCCGTGGCGAAGCAACCGGGATGAGCAATGTGCGGGGTCGGCGATTTCTGCAATTGTTCGGGCACGGCGCAAGTGAACTCTTTGATCCTGGCCGGCGCGCCGTGCGGGTGTTTATACACGGATTCGTAGGCCGCCGCCGTCGAGTAGCGAAAGTCGGCTGAGATATCGACACAGTGCACGCGAGTGCCCGCGGATTCTGCCGCCGTCAGCAGGCGATCGACGATTGCCGCTGATACGCCGTGGGGCGCCGCCGAAAATAGCGCGCAGCGCGAGGTGCTGCGGATGACGGCCGCTATTTCGTCCTCGGCGGCGAACTTCAGGTCCGGGTACGCATTGCGCAAGTGGGCAAACGCCCCGGCGACAGGCGTGCCCGGCTGGCTATCCGAGAGAATCGCAGCGACTACGAGTTGCGGATGCGCGGCGATCAAGCGCAACAGTTCGCCGGCGACGTAGCCGGTGCCTCCGAGCACGATGGCGGGCGTGCTGCTCACTCGCCGACGACCTTCGACTCACCCACATTGCGCAGTCCGAGGTGATCAATGATGTGATCGCCCAGATCGGCGGGACTGCTGATGGCATTGAAGGCTTGGACGTTCATTTGTTCCCGGATGATCTCGACCCCGACGAGATTATCCGTCGCGGGTCCGGTGACGACACAGGGCTCTATGCCAAAGCGCTCGCGCAGTAGTTTGACGCCGCCCCACGCGGCAACCGGATCGTTGGCGGACAGCACCACGGCGGTCAGCGCGGCTTTGATGTCGGGCTGGCGCAGAATGGATTCGACTCCGTACGTGCCCAAGAGGCCGTCTCCCAGTTCGAATACGATCACGTCGGGTGTTCCGGCCGCCATTTCGGTAAGCATGGTGCGGGTGAGCGCGGGGCCGCACTTTGCCGTGGTGGTAACTATGCCGAGATCGGTGAAGATCATGGTGCGCCGTGCGCCTGCGTCTTCGAAGGCGAGAATGTCGCGGCGCAGGGATACGCCGGTCGCCTTGAACGCGTCCAC